>CAZGNQ010000247.1:0-5806 GCA_964527285.1 uncultured Hyphomicrobiales bacterium
CGAAAGCTGGCCCAAGCCGGGACGAGTGCACGCCGACGAAGCCACGCAAACCCGTGGCGCTGTCGGCGAAGGCGTGAACGAATTCGTGATGGTTGAAATCCGTGTTGGAGAAAATCATGCACCGCTCCTTGCGCCGGTCCGCGCTGTGGAGCGGAATGTAATGCGGTTTGCCCCCTTGGGAAACGCCCGGGCTGCAGGAGGCGTGCCGTCCGGGGTGCCGCCGTGGTCCAAGGGTCCGTTGATCGTAACGGCGTTACTGGCGGCGCAACGGTCTGCGCCGCCATGGCAGGGCCGGAGCGGATGCCTCAATGCGCCAAAGCTCAAGCCGCGGCAACGTTTTGAGCGATCCCCGCCCGATCATGCGCGGCGGCATAATCGATGTCCGGTCCGATCGGCACAACACCCGTCGGGTTTATCGTCCCGTGGCTTTCATAATAGTGTCGCTTGGCGTGCTCCAGGTTGAAGGTTCCCGCCACGCCGGGCCACTGGTAGAGGTCGCGCGTGTAGCCCCAAAGATTGTGGTAGTCCGCCAGCCGGCGGACGTTGCACTTGAAGTGACCGTGGTACACCGGATCGAAACGCAGGAGCGTCGGCAGCAGTCGCCAGTCCGCTTCGGTTGGTGCATCACCGGTCAGGAAGCGCTGCTCGGCCAAACGCGCATCAAGCGTGTCCAGCGTTTCAAACAGCGGTTGCACGCCCGCCTCATAGGCGTCCTGCGTCGTCGCAAAACCTGCCCTGTAAACACCGTTGTTGACCGTGTCGTAGATGCGCTCATTAAGCGTGTCGATTTCATCGCGCTTGGCTGCGGGATAAAAATCTCCAGCTTTTGCGCCCACGCCGTCAAAGGCGGTGTTGAACATGCGGATGATCTCGGCTGATTCGTTGGAGACGATCGTGTTCTTCTGCGTGTCCCAGAGGATCGGGACCGTGACCCGACCGGAGTATTTCGGGTCTGCCTTCAGATAGACCTGATAGAGATACTCAGAGCCAAAGAGCCTGTCGCCGACGACGCCGGCATCATCGGGAGAGAAAGTCCAACCGTTCTCGCCCATGTGCCAGTGCACGACGGAAACACCAATGAAGTCCTCCAAACCCTTGAGTGCGCGGTAGATCAGCGTGCGGTGCGCCCACGGGCACGCGAAGCTGACGAACAGGTGATAGCGGCCCTGTTCGGCCTTGAAGCCGCCGGACCCGCTTGGTCCTGGCGCGCCGTCGGCCGTCACCCAGTTGCGGAACTGGGAGGCCTTGCGCTCGAAATGGCCGCCGGTGGACTTCGTGTCGTACCAGCGATCGTGCCAGACGCCGTCGATGAGCAGTCCCATGTTTTATCTCCCTTTGCGGATCGCGTTTTGAGAACGTGGATGGATCGTTTGATGCGTGAACCGGTCGGTTGATGGTTTCAGCGCTTTCTGGCCTGAGATGGCGTGCAGGCGGCCTTGACGACGCGTACGGCGGATCGGCGGGCGAACGCGCCGTCGCTGCAACCTGCACACTGGGCCGGCGGTTCGGACGTGGCTGGACACGATGATGGCATTTGGATCTCCCGCGCGTCGCACTTGCCACGTCCACGTGCACGTCTCAGGTGGTGGCCGGCTGTGCTGGGGGAGATTTGGTGGCTGGTCAGCTTATGACAATAAGTGTCTGCTGCTCCTTTGTGTTTCGCAAATGTGAACAAAAGGCGGGGCGGGCCAGGCGAGCAGTCAATTATGAGTAAAACCGATGCAGCCGTTCGGCTGCATCGGCGCGCGCGACGAGGGGGCACACCGCGCGTCTTCAGGCGGTTATCTGGGCGGCCGCCTGGAAAGTTTCATGAACCTGTTGGCTCAGGCGCCAGCCAAATGCGCATCGAGCGCGTCGGCGCCGCCGATGAACTTGCCGTCGATCCAGATCTGCGGCGTGGTGACGGGCGTGCGCTCGCCGATGTGCTTCTTGGTGCGTGGCACCATCTCGTAGACGGCGCGCGGGTTTTTCACCACGTCGTGGTAGGTGTACGCGATCCCGGCCCGGTCCATCGCCTCCTTGGCGCGGGTACAATGGCCGCAATTGTCCTTGCCGAACACATGCGTGCCCGACAGCTCGGCCCGTTCGACATGCTTCTGCACCACCTTCTGGGCCAGCAGCCCACGGTTCAGCGCTTCGCCCTGGCTGACGATCTCACCGTCCACCAGCACGATGGGCGCGTGCCAGCCGCCCTTGAACAGCGGCTTCCACCAGTTGCTCAGCCAGTCGAGCGTGGTCACTTCCACTGCAATGCCGGCGAGTTCGTTCTCGATGGTGTCGTTCACGATGTCTGCCGTGAGGGCGCACTCACCGCATGGAATGTTCACCTTGAATGGGCCCCAGCGTCCGGCCCAGCGGTAGATCGTGATCTGAATGGGCTGCGTGGCGGCTTGCATGTTGTTGTTCCGGGTCGTCTTCGGGGCCGGTGCATTGCCTGCGGGCGTCTTGGTCGCATCGCCGGATGCATAGGAGGTGACGGTCTGAGCGGCGGCGGAGGCAGCGGTCATGGTCGGTCCTTTCGTCGCTTTGGTTACGATGCAGTCTTGGGGTGGCCGCGCCGTCGCGATGGTCGTGGGCTTGGACGGTGCGGGCCTGTGCTAAGAGCGGTTTGAGGGCGTTCGAGTTGCGGGTCGGTGACCCGGATCTGCGTGGGCTCAGATCCGGGTTGAGGCAGATCGCAGCGCGAGGGGGCTCTCTCGCTGCAACAGTCAATAAGTCTGCCCGCGGAGCATCAAACGCAACCGGCTTGGCAGAGCTGTGATGGCGAAGTGATGGGCGCGGTGTGCAGCAGGCGTCAGTCGCGCCCGCCTGTGGATGCGTGGGGAACGGCAGCCAGGTGATCTTGAAGGCCTTTATTGCCTCGATGTTGAGCGGTGCCGCCAGCTCTTCTTCGCGCCATGTGCGCGTCCGATGCGGCTCCAGCTTTAGCCAAAAATATTCAAAAGCAGCGAAAGCGCCGGGCGCTCAATTGCGCCATGGTTTTTGCACGATCGGCCACGCGCCCCCCTTCGCATGAATGCGATTTCATATTTCCGATCGACTTATGCCGTATCGATCAGGCGCGATGCGGTGTCGGCAACACATTAAGGCGGAATTGTTTTCAGCTGGTCGCTTTCTTGCCCAATTTCGATCCAATCCGGCGCAAGAAAAAGGCGATGAGTTTTGTTCGTTCAGTTTGCGGCAGTCGTGTTTCAAAGCGCTTGTTGCAATTAAGGCGCTTTGCCAACACTGCGATTTGCGGCAAATGGGCGACAGTTCGCAGATCTGTTGTCGGACAATGGATGTTTAGACAATTCGGGCGTCGGGACACAACAGCGGGGTCGCTCGCGTTTCGGCACTTTTCGGTCGAAAATCCATTGTGTTGATCAATCGGCAACATCGCCATGGCTGAGGCGGCGACAGGGAGACGACTATGGGACGCAATGATATCAAGTGGCTTGCGCGGATGCTCCTGGGAGCTTTCGGCATGGGTGTTATGGTTGGCGTCGCGCCGGCCGCAGCCGCCGATCTGGGCGGAGACGACGATTATGTCTCGTTCAAGGATGCGCCGCGGGCGCTGCCCTGGCAGTACTATGTGGGCTTCCGGGGTGGCCTGTCTTTTCAAGAAGATACCGACTTCGATACGCTCGGGCTGAACGTTGCCAATTCCTACGACGATGTTGGCGGGACGATCAGCGGCTTTGCAGGCGTCAATCTTGGGCCGACGTTCGGGCTTCCGGGTCTGCGCGGCGAAATTGAAATAGGTTACAGGGAAAACGACGTCGAAGAGCACACGCTTGGTGGCGTGGTGTTCCAGAACGACCTTTCGTTCGGCTCGATCTCAACGACATCTTACCTCGCCAATCTGTATTATGATTTTCAGACCGGATCGATCTTCCAGCCGTACATCATGGCCGGTGGTGGTATCGCCGACGTCTCGTTCGACAATCACGGCGTAACAGGTCTTGGTACGGTTCTGGACGATAGCGAGACGGCTTACACCTATCAGGTCGGTGCTGGCTTTTCGCTGGACCTAAGCAACGGCCTCGATTTGGAGGTCGGCTACCGGTATTCGAGCGTGGTTGATGTCGAATTAACCGCGCTGGATGGCACCACAAGCGAAACAGACGTGGACGATCATCAGATCCTATTTGGTCTGAAACAGAGGTTCTGATGACCGGCTGGCCCGCTGGGAAACTGACAGCGCGTCAGCGCGAATGGGGGCGGCGAAAATCGTCTGCCGCCGGGTCGGTGATTGAATAGACCTCAGGGACAAGGACTGGGGGGTCGGCTTCGCTGTCCAATGGACGGCGGAGCCTTTTTGCGTGTGTTGAGCCATACGCCTGCCGCGCCCCGCCGCTCGGACCTGCCTGATGGATAGGGGCGGATCGCCGCGCTTGCGTTTCGCCAAAGTTCTGCGCCACCAAACGGTGTCACGAGAAAAGACAGAACCGGCGCAGGAAGGACGATAGATGCGGCAAGCGATGGCGGGCAGGAACGCGAGGCACAGGTTCGCAGGGGGAATTCTGCGGTCGTGGAAGGTGGGTACGGTGCCGGTGGGGCCGGCGAAGTGCGACCGGCTGCGGCGTCACGATGGGCGAGGCGAGCGGTTCGCACGCGTCGGGCTGCTTTCGGCGGCTGGCCTGATGGTCGCCGTCGCTCTTGCCACGGCTGCATTCTCCGCCAGCGCCCGGGCCGCCGAGGTCACGCTCACGGTGTCGCACTTCCTCAGCCCGAAATCCGTCACCCACACGGATCTCATCGTGCCGTGGGCCAAGCGCCTTGAGGACCAGTCCGCTGGCCGGATCAAGGTGGAGATCTTTCCGTCAATGGCGCTCGGCGGTCGCCCGCCGGAGCTCTACCGTCAGGTGCGCGACGGTGCGGCCGATGTTGTCTGGACGCTGATCGGCTACACGCCGGGCGTTTTTCCACGGGCAGAGGTGTTTGAGTTACCGACCGTGCATCGCGGGTCCGCGCAGGCGACGACGCTCGCCATCCAGGAACGCTTTGATCTGATTGCTGACGACTTCGCTGACCTCAAGCCGCTGCTGATCCATGTCCATGCTGGCAATGCATTGCACATGGTCTCCAAACCCATCCGAAAGCCGGCGGATCTGGACGGGCTGAAGCTGCGCACACCATCACGCACGGGTGCCTGGTTGATTGAGGCCTTTGGTGCGGAACCGGTCGGCATGCCGGTGCCCGCATTGCCGCAGGCGCTGGCCCGTGGCGTGGTAGACGGTGCCTTCATCCCGTTCGAGATTGTGCCCCCGCTCAAGGTGCAGCAGCTCACGCGGTTTTCGGTTGAGGGCGCCAAGGGAGAGAAATTCGGCACGTCGGTCTTCATGTTCGCCATGAACAAGGACCGGTATGGCGCGCTGCCGGACGACCTGAAAGCCGTGATCGACGCAAACGCGGGGCTCGCACTGGCGCAGGCGTTGGGCACCACCTGGGACGATGCCGAGAACACCGGACGTGCGGCGCAAACGGCATCCGGAGGGGAATTGATCAAGCTCGATGCGCCGACCATGCGGGCGTTCGATGCTCTGGGAGAGAAAGTTGTGGCCCGCTGGGTTGCGGAAGCCGATGACCAGGGCCTCGACGGCGCGGCGCTGGTTGAAGGCGCGCGTGCCGCAGTGGCGCAGGCGTCGGCAGGCATGGTCCGGTAAGCGCCTGCCGCTGTCAGCGGCCGGGTTGGGGCGGCCGCGCCGGTGGCTTCAACAGCAGCCAGACGTTGCTGCGGCGCGCTCGGCCGCCGGGGCCTCACTGCCGTCCAGCGGGTTAACGGTCCCGCAGCCCGGGAAGATGCCGTAGTGGGTGTCGAAAT
>CAZGNQ010000248.1:0-5767 GCA_964527285.1 uncultured Hyphomicrobiales bacterium
GTGCGTACCGGCTGTCATCAGGATGAACGGCCACCGCGCCATCGCCCAGCATCGTCTCGGGCCGCGTCGTGGCGATGGAGATATAATCCCGCGTTTCGCGTAGCGTCACCGCGCCATCGGCATCACGCTCGACGTATTCATATGTCTCCCCGCCAGCCAGCGGATACTTGAAATGCCACATGTGGCCGTCGACTTCGACATTCTCGACCTCCAGATCCGAGATCGCTGTCTCAAAGCGCGGGTCCCAATTGACCAATCGCTTACCGCGGTAAATCAGGCCGGCATTGTAGAGGTCGACGAACACCTTGCGCACCGCCGCGCTCAGGCCCTCGTCCATCGTGAAGCGTTCGCGAGACCAGTCGCACGATGCGCCGAGGCGTTTGAGCTGATTGAGGATCGCGCCGCCGCTCTCCTCCTTCCACTGCCAAACCCGATCGACAAAGGCCGCGCGGCCCAGTTCGCGCCTGTCAGGTTCGCCGCGTTCGGCCAGCTGACGCTCAACCACCATCTGCGTGGCGATGCCCGCATGGTCCATGCCCGGCTGCCAGAGAACGTCGCGCCCGCGCATTCTCTCAAACCGGACAAGAATATCCTGCAACGTGTTGTTGAGGGCGTGTCCCATGTGCAGCGAGCCGGTCACGTTGGGCGGTGGGATCATGATCGAGAACGACTGGCGCTCGCTGCCGTGGGCGCGTTGCAGCGCGGGCGACGTGGCGCCGGCCTTGAAGCAGCCGGTCTGCTCCCACTGCGGATAAATCCGCGCTTCGATCTCACTTGGGTTGTATGTCTTATCGAGCATGGAAGGACCGTTGGCCTCTGGTCAGACAGGGCAGTGACGCCGGCCATCGCGGCGAGGTCGGCACGTGCGTTGGAATATCAGGCAGCAATGGACCACGGTGGCTCTCACCGCGCTCCATGGGGCCGGCGGGGTCCTAACACGTCTCGGTCAAGTTGCCACCGTGGGATGCAGCCGACCGCAAGACCGCGGGCCGGCGCGAGCAGACCGTGGCGGCTTGGTCCGGCCTTCATCCCGGCCTGGAAGCGGCAAGGGGAAGGGCGACGTGGGCGCTCGACGCAAACGCTTCGGGATCACCTGGATGCACGTGAGGTAGGGCGGCTGGCTGCTGTCAGTGTTTGGAGCTAGACGGTTTCCGTTGAACCGTCGCCGCAGGTAGGCCGCAGGCGGGCCACATGCGCACCCGCCCGCCTGTCGCAATCAGGGCGCCAACAGGCAAACCGATTGACCTGCGCTCAACCGCACCGTCTATCCGCCCGTCCGACACGAGCCCTCAGGTCAAACACCGGGGCTGGAAGCTCCTGGCGCTGCGCCGGTCTCGCTCTGGGAGCCGCCCCGGTCTTCCGCATCGGAGTGGTCTTCCGCATCGGAGCCAGGCTCGCTGGTGACGCGCTGTGCCGCTGCTTCGGCCTGGGCTGCCTTTTCCATCAGCCGCGGCATGTTCTCATCGATCCACTCGCGCAGCATCGGCCGCAGCAGTTCGACGATGGCATCGTCGAAGCGGCGCTCACCAAGGCCTCCACCGCCCGTGGCAGGCACCGCCAACGTGGCAGGCGCGGGCGTGGGCGCGGCGTTGGACCCCGTTGAAGGCGAACCCGCCACAGCCGGGTCCGGGTCGTCAGCCGGCAACGCAGCATCGTGGGCGATATCCTGCGCCGGCTCCATCGCCGCTGGGATGGCACTGGCGGCCCCGTCAGCGGCGGCTGCGGCGGCATCGTGCAAGCTCAATCCTGGTGCCGTGACAGCGCCCGCCGACTCAGCATCGCCAAGCGGCGCACCGGACTTTGGCACATCTGCCGGCGGTTCAGCATCGCTGGCTGTTTCGGCTCGCGGCAATGCGCCGGTCATCGCTGGTGCGGGCGCCGGTAGTTCTGGTCCTGAAGCCGTGCCGCTGGGCAGTGCAGGCGCAACGGCACCTTGAACCTGGTCGGCGCGATCGCTGCCGCCAAGGGCCGCCGATGGTGCCAAGCCCGGCAGTGCGGGCGCCGGTGGAAGCACGGGGCCGGTCACATTCAAAGGCGCGACGATCGGGTGCTTGTCGGGCAGGGACGGGCCCAGGTTGGGGATCGGACTCGTTTGCTCAGCGGCCGCAGCGGCATCGCTCGGCTGCACCGGTGCTGGCGGCTGTGCGGCGCTTTCCACCTCAAATGGCCCAACTGAGCCCGGCGTTGATGTCGAGAGAGACGGCGCTGGGGCAGCCTCGTCAGCGGCGACCGACGCCCCGGCAGTTGCTGCAGATGGTGTCAAATCAGGCTCGGCCTGCGGCAGGTCGTGTCCGTCAGGGCGCGCTTTTACTGCCCGCGCAAAACCGGCGCCGAAAAAGTCACTGAACGGATCGTTCGCAGCCGCATCTGCCGAGGACCCTCCGCCCGTCGGGGGCGCCGTGTCGTCCGGCAAGTGAAGGGCCGGCTCTGCGGCGCCAGTTGCCTGCGTGTTGGACGCGGCTTGCCCCACGTCCATGTTGAAAGTCGGCTCAGTGCGCGCATCGTCCGCGGCGGTGGAGATGTGGCTGGCCTTGCGGACCTCGTCAGGCAGAACAGGTTGACCGGGACCACTGGCGTACGGTGCCGTGGGCGCATCGAGTGTCGGCGCAGGGTCCTGCCCCTGGGCCGATGCAGCGCTCGATGCTGCCCCCACGACGGGCAGTGCCGGGTCCGGCAGGTCCGGCTCGGGCAATTGGAAGCTGTTGAAATCGGTCAGCGTGCTTCCCGGTTCGCGGTTTTGTGCACGCTCGGACGGTCGGGCGCTTGCTGCCTCACCCGGCAATTCGCCCTGCATGGCGCGGCGATCAGTGTCGGTGAACAAGCGAAACGGATCATCCTGTGCCGTGGCGCCGGTGTCAGACGGTGCCGGCGGTGGGCCCGCGGGCGGCAGCGACGCCGTTTGGCTGGTGGGTGCGGGGCTCGCAGTCCCACGCTGTGACGCCGCCTCGAACGGTGCGCGCGCAGGCTGAGGAGCCATCGGCTGTGGTGGCGGTGGCGGAGCTGCGACCGCGCCTGACGTCCCTTGGTCCCGTGTCTCCCACGCCGCTCCGCCCCAGGGCCCGGCCAGCGGACCGTTCTGCGCTCCGGCGCTGTCCGCGGCGGGCGCAGTGGACGTCGCCGGCGTTTCTGTCATGGATGGCCAGGGCGCGACGGACGGCGTGGTGCCGCTGCCACCAGCTTGTGCGGGATGTGCTGCAGCACCGTTCGGGCGTGTCGTATCGTTGGCGGCAGCAAACATCGCAGCCGCAGAACGCACCGCGGGCGGCGTCGGCGCGGCCTGTGCTGGTGCCGGCGGCGTCTGCCCGGGACTGGGCGGCAACGGCGGCTGACCATCAGCGGTATTGGCGGCCAGACGCGCGGTCTGATCAGCGTCCGTGCCAACCGAGGGTGACGGCACATCCGCCCGCGCAGCGTCAGACGGCGTGGCGTGCACGCTGCCATCCGCTGGATTTGTCCCCTCACGGGCCGACTGCCCCGCGCGCTCGCCCTGCATCTTGCGAATGGTTGAGAGGATGTCTTCGAGCGTGAGGTCGGCTGGGTCAGTCGAGTTCGACATGGTCAGGTATCCGGCGGGTCAGGTCGGCAGTGGTGGGATGGCGCAGAACAACGGCGTCGGCTTGCGTGTGTCCCGGGGCACACAACGCTCAAGCCTCTTAACCATGCAGGTCCGGCGAAAACAATTCCGGATGTCGCATCCCGGTGTGCCGCCGTCACGGGCATGCGCAATGCCCCCGAACGGATGCGGCGGTCGGCCGTCGAAGCCCGCCATTGTCCATCGGACGACGACGGCCATCACATCACGATGGCTTTGCCGGCCCTGCATTTACAAAAACACACGGAAAACGTCGTTTTATGGGGCCGGAACTGGCCCATCGCGTGACAACGAGGCTTCTGAGCAACCGTTGGTCCGGCGCATGAAGGCTGTCAGCGAACGCGCGTGCATCACTGAGAATGTTGAGGAGGACAGCCAAGAGCGACAGCGGTGCAGCGCCCCCGGCGCGACGTGGTGACATGACCAGTCGTAGCTGGCCGTCAGGTCGTCACCGAGAAGCAAGGCTGAAAGCCGTGATGGCGGTCAACTGACCTGCGGTACGATCAGCGGTCGAGCGCAAACGTATCGGTCAGGTCAGTGTCGTCCACAACATCATCTGCGGCGCCGGACGGCAGCGCCACGTTCACCGTCACCTGCCACGGGTCGGTGACCGGATCCAGGATCACCTGTTCCGCCGGCAGCCCACTGACGATTTTCACATCCGGATCGTTGCTTGCGTCACGCTCAACTGTAACCCCATACTTCTTCGTCTCAACCAGCTTGAAGTATTCTTCGGGATCGTAGGGCCGCACACCCAGCTTCAGGAAGGAAATATCGAGCCGTCCGACCGCACTCAACACCGTATAGGCCGCAACGATCAGATCACGTTGCGTGCTCACCAGTTCGACCTGCGAGTTGAGCAGTTCCTGCTCGGCGTCCAGCACGTCCAGAAGCGTCCGCTGGCCGACGCGCTCTTCTTCACGCACACCGGCAAGCGCTGTCTGGTTGGCTTCCACCTGCGTGCGGTCCGAATTGAGCTGTGCGCGGGCCGATTGAAGCTGCGACCAAGCCGCTGTCACATTCGCGCGCACGGACTGGCGTGCTTCTTCGATCTGTTGGGTGCGCTGCGTAACGGTCTGGCGTGCCTGACGCGCCGCTGCCGAAAGCTGACCGCCCTGATAAAGCGGTATCGACACCGTTCCGCGCACAATGCCCGTGTCGCTACGGTCTGTCAGTGGTGACGGGTTGAAGCGCTGCGACCAGCTTGCCTCGAGATCGACGGACGGTGCAAAGGCACCATCGGCCTGGGCCACCGCAAACCGGGCTGACGCTTCCTGAAACACCGCCACCGTCACGGCCGGGTTTTCGCCGAGACCGATGTGGATCGCTTCCTGAAGATTGCCTGGAATCTTGCCCATGGGCAGCGGCGGCTCGATAAGTTGCACCGGATCGCGGCCAACGATCTGGCGGTAGACCGCGCGACTGGCCCTGAGGTTCGCGTTGGCGGCATCCAGGTCGGAGCGCGCGCCGGCTGCCCGCGCCTGCGCCTGTGCAACGTCCGTCCGCGTCACCTCGCCAACACTGAAACGATCCTGGGTGGCTCGCAGCTCTCTGTTGAGAACGCGCAGGTTTTTTTCCTGAAGCCGCACGATCGCCTGATCCTGAATGACGTCCATGTAGGCTGTCACGGCATTCAACAGCACTGTTTGCTCAGTGTTGCGCAGGTTCTCACGGGCCGCGCCGACGTTGGCCTCGGCCTCCTTCACACCATTGATGACCTGCTTGCCGCGGTAGATCGGCTGCGTCAGCGACAGGGTGTATCCGTACGGTCGGAACGTCCCGTCGGAGAACGAGGCGGGATTGGTTTCATTGTACTGGACGCCGGCGTCGCCCTGCGCCGTCACGTTGGGGCGATAACCTGACAGGGCGAGAGGCACCTGCTCGTCGGTCACGCGCAATTCTGCCTGCGCCGCCTTGAGCGTTGGATTGAAGTCATACGCCGCGCGCAGTGCCGCATCCAACGTCTCGGCGCGCGCTGGCGCGACCGATACAAAACTTCCGAACACAAGCGCCACCGCACAAGCGATGGCCGCCGTTCGTGACGCCGAGCGGGACACCGTGAAGGCCGTACCCGTGGTTCTGGTGTGGCACGGCAGAACGCGCGCCACAGTGCCCGACGGCACGTGGGTCAAGCCCCAAAGCGGACCATGTTGGTTCCGTCCTGCCATTCAATCG
>CAZGNQ010000249.1:0-5729 GCA_964527285.1 uncultured Hyphomicrobiales bacterium
GGCCTGCGGTGGCGCGGAGCCCTGCACCATAGCCGGCGGCAGCTACCGTCTACAAATGCCCACCAACTGGGATGGGCGGACCAAGGTCGGCGCCGTCATCTATATGCACGGCTGGCAGGGGACGGCTGCGGGCGCCATGAGGTTCAAGGCACTCACCCGCGCCGTTTCGCAGGCCGGGCTTGCTTTCGTGGCCCCCCAAGGCCGCCGCAAGACGTGGTCCTACCCCGGCTCACCATCGCGCCACCGTGACGAGTTCGCGTTTTTTGACACCCTCCTGGAAGACCTGACCCGGCGCCACGCCATTGCGCCTGACAAGCTCATCGCCAGCGGCTTTTCCATGGGCGGATCAATGGCGTGGTATCTGGCCTGCTTTCGCGGTGCGCGGTTCGCAGGCTTCGTGCCCGTGGCCGGCGCATTCTGGCGCCCGCACCCTGCGGACTGCCCCAGCCCGGCGCCGTTGATCGTGCACATCCATGGGACGGCGGATCGCACCGTGCCGCTCGGCGGCCGGCCGATCGGCAGCACCTGGCATCAGGGCGACGTTTTCGAAGCGCTCGCCTATTGGCGCCGAAAGGCACAGTGCGCGCCGATGGCGTTGCCTGGTTCGGCCGCCGGATACGCGCAACGGCCGCGCCCGGACGCACTGATCCCGCGGCTGAAGAACCAACTCGCTTGCGCTGCGTCGCCCGGCTGCTCCGTGCCGGTGATGGAGCTTTGCCTGCACACTGGCGGCCATTCCATTCGAGCTGAATGGATCACCATGGGCATCCGACGCATCGCGCAAGCGCGCGGCTGGTAGCGGGCGATCGTGCACGCGCGACGCCAACCGTCCGTCACGGTGAGCATAACGTCTGTGAGTGGAATGACTGGAACGCACATCGCGATGCGCCTGCGGGTCGTTATCCCCGAGCGTCAGCGCAATGACTTCATTGTGAATGAATGTGTCGCGCATTCCTCATAATGCACGCCAACTATGTTGCGACGCCGCGAACCCCCGGGAGCCCGCCGCCATGGGACGAAATGATCTTTACGGATACGAATTGGCCGTTTCCGACGCTGCTGGCCTTCAGGCCTGGAGCGATTTGAACCGGGCATTTCTGTCCCACGGCCGCACAACGCCTGATCACCTGAACGCCTTGCTTGAAAACAGCCCGCAGTGCGCAATCGCCCACGCCTGCCGCGGCCTGTTCAGTGCTTTGCTGGGCCGTCGGGAACTCCTGAGCGCTGCGCGCGACGCGCATACCAAAGCGCTCGGTGCGCTTGGCAGCGACCCGACGAACGATGCCAGGGCGCGTGCCTACGTGGATGCGCTTGGCGCCTGGCTGGCGGGTAAGCCCATGCAGGCCGCTGAAACGTTGGACACCATGCTGGCAACGTATCCACGCGACGCGATGGCCATCAAGCTCAGCCATTCCATACGCTTCGTCATGGGTGATGCGGGCGGCATGCGGCGCACGCTTGAGATGGTGCTGCCGGAGGCAACTGACCCCAGCAATGCGATGCGCGGCTACATCCAGGGTTGCTACGCGTTCGCGCTGGAGGAGACCGGCGACCAGTTGAGCGCGGAACGTGTCGGCCGCGGCGCGGTGCAGATCGCGCGCGACGACGCCTGGGGGCTGCACGCCGTCGCCCACGTCTATGATATGACCGCCCGCGCCGGGCAGGGCGTCGACTGGCTGGAGAGCCGCGAAGCGTCCTGGACGCACTGCAACAACTTCCGCTTCCACGTCTATTGGCATCTGGCGCTGTTTTATCTCGACATGGGCGACTACGCGCGCGTCCTGGATCTCTACGACAGCGAGATCCGCAGCGAGCACACCGACGACTACCGGGACATTTCCAACGGCGCATCCATGCTCATGCGCCTGGAACTGGAAGGGGTGGACGTCGGCAACCGGTGGGAAGAACTGGCGGCACTGAGCGCCACCCGGGTCGACGATGGCTGCGTGGTGTTTGCTGACCTGCACTACATGCTCAGCCTGATTGGCGGCGATCGCGAAGACGCGACCGATCAGTTGCTCACCCGCATGGCCCACACGGGACGCGCCGGCACCGGCGAAATGGATGCGGTGTGCCGACATCCGGGCGTTGACGCTGCCACGGGGCTGGCGGCTTTCCGCGAAGGTCATTACCGGCGCGCCTTCAACCACCTGCAAGCGAGCCTGCCGGCCATGCAGACCGTGGGCGGCAGTCACGCCCAACGCGACGTCTTCCAGCGGGTCACGGTGGAGGCGGGCATCCGGTCCGGTCAATTCCACGAAGCACGCCAGCTTTTGATGGAGCGCGCCCGTCGGCGTGGCGGTGTCGATGCTTACACAGATCGCCGGTTGGTGATGATTGAGCGGTTGGAGCGCAAAGCGGCGTCGCATGCCGGGCCTTCGACGGCAGATGCGGCGCAAATCGCGGCCGCGCCGGTGTTCGTCAACGCCTTCTAATCGAGCCGATGCGGCGCTGGTCCTCCCGCCCGCTGGCGATGTTGAAACCGAATGGCAGAGCCGGAACGCGTGCCGCCCGGCTCAGGACATCAAGCACGACGACCGCCAGCGCGGACCCTCTAGTGTAGCGCATCTGACGTTTGGTCCCCATCCGCTGCCAATCTCGAAACCAAACGTCAGATGCAAAAGCTACACTAGAAACAATAAGTTGCTCGTGTTCCTGCTGGTTCTGACATTTGCTCATGCGCGCGATGCCAGGGGGAAGCAAATGTCAGAACCGGAACACGAGGTCGCGTTTGAGTGAACCCTCTGATGCGATTTTGGGCAGGGGCGGCGCGGTGCAGATGAACTCAGGCGTCGCTGGTCCGGTTGCGCGTTGCGCAAGTGTACACGTCGGCCAGGCGTCAAGCATGAGCAGCCGTCGGGCCTACAATGGCAATCGCTTTGGTCATCCCTGTGATGTGTCATTGGATCTGTGTCGCTCGTCCTGCCCAAACGCATGGCGCCTGTCGCTAATCGGTGGCCCCGCGTGAACGGCTGGCAAGCGGGCGCCGTTTTGGGCCGTTGGACGACATCAAGAATGTGGACGTGTGCCTGAGCTCTTCGGGTATGGGCCGATGGGCTTGATGGATCGGGTTCGCGCCGTTGCCCCTTGCCACCACCACGAAACGCACAAATGGCGCGCGACAAATGCAGGAGGCCCTGATGAGCCCCACAACCGTGCCGGCATCCGCCCGTCCACTCGCTAAACCCGAACGCGATGTCCGCCTCGATTTTTTCCGCGGCATCGGCATGTTTATCATCTTCATGGCCCACCTGCCGGGCAACACCTGGACCCTCTGGATCCCAGCGCGTTTTGGCTTTTCAGATGCCACCGAAATCTTCGTGTTCTGCTCCGGTATGGCTTCTGCGCTCGCCTTCGGCGTTGTGTTTGACCGCCACGGCTGGTTGATCGGGGCAGCCCGGGTGGTTCACCGCATGTGGCAGGTCTACTGGGCGCACATCTGCTGCTTCCTGATTGTTGCGGCCTTGATGGCCTTCCTGGAGCCGTTCACCACCACGAAAAGCGCCATCGGTCAGTTGAACCTGTTTCCGTTTTTCGGTGAGAACACGCCGCAGCAGTTGGTCGGCCTGCTCACCCTTACTTATGTGCCGAACTATTTCGACATTCTGCCGATGTATCTGGTGATCCTGGCGTTGCTGCCAATTGTGGCCTATCTCGGCCACGTTCACCCCGGTGCGGCCGGCGCGTTTATTGTCGGGCTATGGCTGATCGCATCGCTCGGTTATCTGGATCTGCCGGCCGAGCCTTGGAGTGATCGCAACTGGTTCTTCAATCCGTTTGCATGGCAGCTTGTCTTTTTCACCGGCTTTGCATTCATCCGTGGCTGGTTGCCGGCGCCCCCCGTCAATCGACCGTTGATCTATGCGGCGATTGCCGTTCTCGTCCTATCATTGCCGCTCGCCTACACCCGCATCTATTGGGGCTTCGGCATTCTCAATGACTATTGGCCGGCCGTGCGCGAAATTCGGGAAGACATCAGATTCCTGATCACCAAAACGGATTTTGGTGCGCTGCGCTATCTGCACTTCCTGGCGCTTGCCTATCTGGCGTATGTCTGGGCCGGACCCAAGGGTGTGAACATTCCCAAAACCGGGGTCTCTGGCCGCCTGGTGGACGTCGTCCGGCAGGTGGGCCAGCAATCACTGGCGGTGTTTCTCGCCTCGCTTGTCATCGCGCAGTTCATGGGTTTTGTGCTGCGCGAATTCGACCGCGGGCTTTTGACCATGGCGACGGTGAACCTGGTTGGATTTGCGCTGCTTGTCGTCGTGGCGCGCGTTGCAGCGTGGTTCAAGGCGCAGCCGTGGCGTCGGCAGCCGTCGCGCACGCAGGACGGCGCTGAGCCGCATGCGTCCGCAGCGCCCGCTTCGCAGGCGATGGCATTCGCCGGAACACCGGCGGCCCCCCATCACCCACCCCAGCAGGCGCTCGCGAAGAATTCGGGCTAGAGGTCATCAGTTGGAGACGGCCAGCAAGCCCCGTCATCAGAACGGCAATAACACCGTCATGGGCGCCAGTGCCGCCACATGGGACAGCAGCTCGCGCTCATCGGCGACCAGAGTGTCGTCGTTGGCCGCGGCTGCTGGAACCAGCATGACATCGCTGCAGGCAAAGCTGCGCGCAGACGCGACCGCGGGCTGCGCATCGTCGTCCATGTTGGGCTGCGTTCCATAGGACTGCCGCGCCAAAGGTCCATTGCGCGAAGCGTTGTCACACGCGCTCGCAGCATCATATCCGGCATGGCGGACGGCACTGTCGCGCGGGGTCAACTCCGGCAGTGGGTAAAGCTGCGGCAGCACATCCTTCCAGCCCGCGCGGCTCAACTCCCGCTCAAGACCATGGCAACGGGTCCGCGTGACCGGGTCGAGCAGCCAGAAGCCGGGACCCCTTGTGATCCGATAGCGGCCCCTGCGGGCATCAACGCGAATGGAATACTGCATGAGCAGGAGCCGGTCGCGGTGCCAAACGATGCTCTCGTAGCGGTGTGGCGTGCCCGGCACCGCGTTCATCGGATTGGTCAGTCGCAGCTCACGCCCAATCAGAGCGTCCCACGCAGCCTGCAGCCGCTTGCGGATACTTTGGTGCAAACGTGTGGTTTTGGAACGGCGTTTGATGTGCATTGGTCGGCTTCGCTGATGATCACGGCGGTGTGAAGCGCCCGAGGAACCATGCAACAAAGCAGAGCAAATGTGATGCCATGAACACTGTCATGGTGAACGGCTGATGCCACGGCGCGCGATAGAGGACCTGCGAAAGCCCGCGCACGGCGGCGTTTCTCCTGGCTCAACTCAGTGGCGCAAATCGGGGCGGGGCGCCCCAGCGGCAGCGCATCACCTGCTCACACACGCGTCTGCCGCCGCGACGTTCGCAGCGTGGCACGAAGCGGCACGACCGGCAGCTGAAACTCGACACACACCCGCGGAACGACCCGCCACGCGTGAACCGACAGTTGCGCACCGTCTGGCAATTTTTTGTGAGGTTGCCTGGCTGGACCGTCTGAGCCGACGCGATGCCACCGCCGGACGGCCCGTGAGTACCGCCGAGACCGCTGAGCATAATGCCCGTGGCGCACAGGAGGATCGCCACTGCCCGTTGAATTGCCATCACACCGCGCCCCTTGCCTGTTGATCCCGCTTGGCCCGCGCGGGGGCGAAGCAAAACTGGCGATGGCGTGAGTTGTGGCAGCAATGCGGCTGGCTGGCCAGCGCCGCAGCGTGGCAGGCTGACTCCCC
>CAZGNQ010000250.1:0-1329 GCA_964527285.1 uncultured Hyphomicrobiales bacterium
CAATAAGTTGCTCGTGTTCCTGATGGTTCTGACATTTGCTCACGCGCGTGATGCCAAGGGGGAAGCAAATGTCGGAACCGGAACACTAGTGCGGCTTGGAGATGCAGACGTTTGCCCTAGGGTGGGCGGCTTGTGTCAGCGAACTTCTGAACCGCCACACGAGAAAGCTGGCGGCACCGTCTGAACGCGCGCTGCTTTGCGTTTCATGGCACGCGCGCGTGCCCAGGCCACCGGTTGCGCCGATCAGCGCTTGACGCGGCGCAACCTGGCTGAGCACGAAGCTCAATGGCGCACGGCGCATGGCGGCTCATTGGATGCGCGTGATCGGCCGTACCGCTGCCCGGTTTTTCTTCTGCCGTCCGCCAATACGCGAACTCCGAAAGGCCCCGCATGACATCGCACCGCACAATCAGGATTGCCCCGTCCATTCTGTCTGCCGATTTCGCGCAGTTCGGGGCCGAGTGCGAGGCGATCGAAACACAGGGTGCCGACTGGGTTCATGTCGATGTGATGGACGGGCATTTTGTCCCCAACATCACGTTCGGACCGCAGACGTGCAAAGCCATCCGACGGCATATCAAGACGGTCATGGACGTGCATTTGATGATCGCGCCGGTCGATCCACATATCGAGGCGTTCGCCACTGCCGGCGCGGATATCATCACGGCCCATGTGGAGGCGGGTCCTCACCTCGATCGCACGCTGCAGGCAATCCGCGGGCGCGGTGTGAAGGCCGGTGTGGCCATCAATCCCGCAACGCCCGCTGAGGCCATCGCGCACGTCCTGGATCGCATCGATCTGGTTTGCGTTATGACGGTGAACCCGGGCTTCGGCGGTCAGGTGTTCATTGAGGCGATGCTGCCGAAAATCAGACGCTTGCGGGAGATGATCGGCGATCGTCCGGTGCATATTGAGATTGATGGCGGTATTACAACAGCGACGGCGCCGCTCGCAGTGGATGCGGGGGCAGACGTGCTTGTTGCCGGCTCCGCAGTGTTCACGGGCGGATCGGTTGCGACGCCGGACGTGTATGGTCAGAACATCGCGGCACTGCGCACCGCCGCCGCGCAGGCGCAACACGCCAGCTGACACACGGTCTTGGGCGCCGACGCGTTAAAGAACGTGACGGCCTGCCGTTCTCAGCAGCGCCGGCGCTCGAGGCCACCACTACGACCAGTGATCAGCGTTGAGCCGTAGGCGCCGGGACACGCTGCGCCAGCGCCTGCGTTCGCGCCGCGCGCGCCGTTCGCCATCTCAGCGCCGCTGCACATCGTGGAATGTCCGCGCGAGGCCTGACCACGTCCCGGTCTTGAGGCACTTGCGTCGCGT
>CAZGNQ010000250.1:1429-5703 GCA_964527285.1 uncultured Hyphomicrobiales bacterium
GGAATGTCCGCGCGAGGCCTGACCACGTCCCGGTCTTGAGGCACTTGCGTCGCGTGCTCTCGCAGTAACCGCCACAGAAATCCCGCGGCGCCTGCTTGATGCACTCCTTCTGACACTGCTGGGCAATGAAGGTGCATGTCAGTGGGCGTCCTGCGACGCGCTTGCGCTCTTTGGCCAGTGACGCCGGCGCGATCATCGCCAGCAGCACCACTGTCAAGGCAAGCGCGTTCACGACCGCCGTCAGCGCCTTCGATGTGGGACGGCCGTTGCCTGCCGCAGCGTTCATTGTTTTCCCTCTCGCGCGATAGGACCCGCCTCTTCCGACCGGCAAGACGTGCGGGCGGCCACTGTATCGACACGCCACGAAAAGGGGGGAGGCACGCTGATACGGCAAGCACTATCGGCATATCAGCAGGGCAGGCAAGATGCATGCTTAACAAAACATGCTTGGCGATGAACAAGGTGATCACGTTTTCGAATCAATGGCTGAAAAATAGAACCATATTAATTTCACCCACGGCGACCACAGTTTTTCAGATTTCAACTAAAATCAGGACATCTAAGCTTTGGTAACCTTTTCCGCTACATAGGATACTCGCCATTCGCGCCCCTTTGTTTCTCGTCAAGTGCATCCATGTCTTCTGAAGCTAACAGCGTAAAAAAAATCTCACAGGTGCCGATCACAGAGCGTGATCGGGACCTCGAAGCGGACGGGCAGGTGGTGCTGCCGCGTGTTTCTGGGGCACGCCTTGCTCCTGTCGACGCCGATGCTGCGGGCGTCGGCGGGCATCAGCCGTCGCTGGGTGACGAGGCGCCCACGCTGGGGGCTGGTCACCTTGATGCAAAAACCCAGCTGCGCATGCTGGAGGCGGCTTTTCTACCGGGATCGGACGGAAAAGACGACGCGCTGCCGGGAGAAGCGCCCGGCATTGCTGCGGCCACACCCGGCGGTGCGCAAGCGGCGACATTGCGCGGGGACGACCAGCAAGCAGTTCCACCGCAGTCCAAACAAGCGCCCGAGCTCCGACAGCCCGAGCCCAGCCCGCCCGATGCCCCGACGCCAGAACCACTGCTGAGCCGGCTGTGGGTAACGACACCCGTCCGGCGTGCGCTCAAGGTACTGCTAGGTATCGTTGTGTTGATCTTCTTCGGCTGGCAGCCGGCGATGCAACTCATACAAACGGCGAGTGTTGAAGCGGTGGTCAATGCGCCGCTTGTGGTGCTGCGCGCGCCGATCGACGGTGACCTGCAGGCGCCGCTGGGGTCATTGCGGGCAGGAACGCGCACGGAAACGGGCGCAGTGCTTTTTGAAGTCGTCAATCCGCGCGTCGACACCAACCGGCTTGAGGACCTGAGGCTCCATCGCACACGCATCGCGCGCGAGGGGGATGTGCTCGTCAATCGGATCGCTGGCTTGAGCGCGGCGCGCGACAAGGCCATGGCACAACTACAGACCTATCGCAGATGGCGCCTGGCACTTCTCGATACCCGTATTGAAAGCCTCAAGCTGCGGGAAGCCGACTTAATGAAGGACCTGGAGACCACCCGCTCCACACTCACGCGGTTCAAGACACTGCGTGCCCAGGACCTTACAACCAGCACGCAATTGGAGAGTGTCGAGCGCGCCGAAAACGAGGCGCAGCGCAACCTGCGTTCGCACCAGACGCTGATGAAAGCCACTGAGATCGAGCGCAATGCCTTGGCCGAAGGGATTTTCGTCTCCGATCGTTTCAACGATCAGCCGGCCAGCGCCCAGATGATCCTGACGCTTGAAAAGGAGATGACGCAGCTCACGGCCGAGATGGAGGACCGAAAGGTTGGGCTTGCGGTCGTGGATGCGCAGATCGTGGAAGAGGAAAAACGCATCGCGCGGCGGGCGCGAGCGCAGATCGTTTCGCCACTGCAGGCCGAGGTCTGGGAGCCGTTGGCGGGGCCGGGCGAACAGGTGAAAAGCGGGCAGGAACTCGTGCGCCTGCTGGACTGCACACGCCCGACCGTGACTGTCAGCGTCACGCGCGCCGACTACAATGCGCTCCAACTGGGGATGACGGCCACATTCATTGCCCACGGCGATGGAGAGAAAATGACGGGCCGGGTGGCGCAACTTACTGGCCTTGCGGCCGCGCCCGCGAACCTTGCGATCACGCCCGATGCTCTGGCTGAGGAGCCTTATCGCGTGACGGTCGACATTCCTCAGTTGGCCGAAACCGGATCCTGCCCCATCGGGCGGACGGGGCGGGTGGTCTTCGGCAACGAGGCCACGCCCAGTGATCTGGGCAGCGTTTGGCTCGGCACTCCGGAGCGATCTCTCGGCGAGATGGTTCTTTCGGTGCTGGACTTTATAATCCTGCCGGGCGTTGAGCAGTTTTCGTCCATGAGTCGTCCGGGCGCGGACATCGCCGAGCATGATCAGCCGGACACAGCTGACGCGACTGGTGCGACCGGCGCGACCGGCGCGCAATGAGCGATCTGGAGATCTATGGCCCGGGTGTCGCCTCCGTCGGCCTGATGATCGCGCTTCTCACGGTCCTGGACCGCGAGGTTACCTGGCACCGTGTGCTCGTGAACACGATCGCCATCGGCGTATCCGTCAGCTACATCGCGTGGCGCTGGGGAAGCACACTGCCGCCGCTGACGGAGCCGATCGACCTTGCGGTGGGTCTTTTGTTCCTGGTGGCTGAGACCATCGCGCTCTTTGCATCCGTTATTACGCTGTTCGTGATGATGCGGTTGCGCAGCCGAACGGGGGAGGTGGATGCGCATTTGGGACCTGACGGCCAGCCCAGCCACCGCCCGCTCGTTGATGTTTTCATCTCCTCATACATTGAAGACGGCGATATCCTGGAGCGGACCATCACAGGGTCAATGGCGCAGACCTATCCCAACGCCAGGGTTTGGGTGTTGGACGACGGCCGACGCGACTGGTTGCGCGAGATGTGCCGCGAACACGGCTGCGGCTACATCCGGCGGTCCGATAATGCCCATGCCAAGGCTGGCAACATCAACAACGCGCTCGCACGCGTCCACGCGCTTGATCATCCACCGGACCTGATCAACATCCTGGATGCTGATTTCGTGCCCGTACCGGAATTTCTTTCCCGCTGTGTTGCCCTGTTTCACGATGACACGGTCGGCATCGTCCAGACGCCGCAGCACTTCGCCAATCCGGACCCCATCCAGTCAAACCTTTCCGCCCCATCGGTGCTGCCTGACGAACAGCGCTTCTTCTTCGATGTGCTCCAGGCGTGCAACGATGGGTGGGATGCGGCGCTGTGTTGCGGAACATCCTCGGTGATCCGCGCCGAACCACTGATGGCGATGGGCGGTTTCCCGACGGACTCCGTGACGGAGGATTACCTCGTCTCGCTCAGCCTGAGGAACCGCGGATACAAAACCGTCTACCTGAATGAGCGCGTCTCACACGGCCTGGCCCCGGAGGGCTTGCAGGAGTACGTCGTGCAGCGCACGCGTTGGTGCCTCGGCTTCATGCAGATCTGCCACGGCCGGATGAGCCCGGTGCGCCCTGGCAATGGGCTGCGGATCATTGATCGGCTCATTCTCTTCAGCGCGTTTTGCTACTGGGTCGGCAATCACGCTTTTCGCCTTCTCGGGCTCATGATGCCGCCGCTGTTCCTGCTGCTCGGCATTCAGGCCGTCCATGCCGACGTGCCGGAAACCCTCGTCAATTTTGTGCCTTACTACGTCATATTGGTCAGCACCATCGTGTGGATTTCCAATGGTCGGATCCAGCCCGTTGTGGCCGACGTCAGCCAATTGCTGGCGGCGCGCGAGATCCTGAAGGCCGCCGCTCAAGGGCTGCTGCGCCCCTATGGGCAGAAGTTCAAGGTCACAGCCAAAGGCGGTGATCGGGAATCGCGTTTTGTGCAATGGGCGCTGATGCGCGAGTTTCTTTTCTATATCGCCCTCACGCTCGCTGCGATCGGCTGGGCGTTCCTGGCAGACGAGACGCTGAAACTCGACGGAACGACGGGCTTTGCTGTGTTCTGGTGCTGGTACAATCTCGTGATCCTCACCGTGGCCTGTTACGTGTGCATTGAGCAGCCGCGGGCCGCGGAGCGCTACGACGCGAACGTGGCGATCAGCGTTGTGGGCGGTGGCCGGCGCACCGCAGGGCGGATTGTCAACATTTCATCGTCAGGCGCGCTCGTAGAAGGCGAACAGCCCGCATCCATCGCCGATGAGGTTACACTCCTTCTCGACGGTCACGAGATCAGCGCGACGATTGTCCGCCCGGCGAAGGGCGGTTACGCCGT
>CAZGNQ010000251.1:0-5679 GCA_964527285.1 uncultured Hyphomicrobiales bacterium
GTCGTAGTCCTCATCGCCGGTCAGGATGTTGATGACGAGGTCGAAGCGGTTGGCCTTCAGCGAGGAGAGGATGTTCGGCGACTTGCCGCTGGCGATCTTGTGGATCTCGGTGCTGGAGATGTTTTTCTCTGCCAGGAAGGTGTGCGTGCCTGGCGTGGCGTGCAGATCGACGCCGAGCTGCGCGAGTTTGCGCAGTGTGGGCAGCAGGCGCTTCTTGTCGTCCAGCTTGCCGGCACTCACCAACAGGTGCATGCGACGGCTGGTGCTCAGCAGCTTCAGGTTGAAGGCGAGCATTTCCAGGGTCTGGTTGAGAGACATGGCGGCGGTCCTTTGTCAGGTCAGGAGCCCGGCCGCGCGTGTGCGCCGGTCCCGGTCCGGCGCGACATCAATGGAATAAGAGCATCGCTGGCGGGCGGGCCGGCATCGACTGGAACTCTCTCTCAGTCGTGCGTATGGCGCCAGCTTTAGCGTCGGCGCGCGCACAGTTCAATCGGGCTGCGTCCCCAGGAAAGATGCCGAAAAAGGTACAAGGAACGCTACAAGGAAAGGTAGAAGGAAAGTTGCGCACAGCTCACGCGCGCCAGGCCGGCCGGCGCTTCTCGAAGAAGGCTGTGACCCCTTCGCGTGCGTCGTCCGTCTCCCACACGTCGGCCAACTGGCGGATGCTGTGCTCGATCGCGCGCTCATCGATGGCAGGTGCAAAACCGCGCACCAGGCGTTTGGCCGCCGCGGCTGCCTCAGGTGAGGCGGTCAGTATGGCCTTGATTTCACGCTCCACCGCCTCGTCCAGTGCTGACGGACCGTCATCGGCGCATATCGCGTGCACCAACCCCATGTGCTGGGCCTCGGCGGCTGAAAATGCGCGTGGTGAAAGCGCCATGTGCCGCATGGCGCCCTGGCCGAGCCGTGCCGCCACGTAGGGGCTGATGGTTGCCGGAATGAGCCCGAGCCGCACCTCCGTCAGCGCGAACGTGGCGGATGGCCGGGCGACGGCGATATCGCATACGGACATCAGCCCGATGCCGCCGCCATAGGCCGGGCCCTGCACGCGCGCAATCACGGGCTTTGGGATGGCGTCGAACGCCTTGAGCATATGTGCCAGCTTGCGCGCCTCTGCCATGCGGACCTCGCGCGAGGCGGTGAACTGCGCGCGCATCCACTCCAGGTCACCCCCGGCGCAGAATGTATCCCCCCGGCCTGTCAGCACCACCACGCGCACCTTCGGATCAGTGCCAAGAACCTCCGCGCAGGTGGTCAGCGCCTGTATGAGGTCGGCATCAAGCGCGTTGTGCTTGTCGGCGCGATCCAGCGTCACCGTGGCGACGCCGCGCGCATCGGTTTCAAGGTGAAGCGCCTGGGGGGTCATGGCTGGGTTCCCTCAGATTTGGCAGCGGCTGCGCGGTTCGCCCGGCGCAGCCCATGGGCGTAGCTAGCGGCCTGGAGAAGCGCGCCGCGATCCAGCCCAGTGTCGTAGCCACGCGAGCGCAACATGCGGTCCACCTTCTCGGTGGCAACATTGCCGCTGGCGCCGGGGGCATAGGGGCATCCGCCCAGCCCACCAAGCGCAGCATCGAAAGTGCGCACGCCGCGCTCCAGCGCCACAACAATGTTGTCGAGCGCGCGCGCGTGCGTGTCGTGGAAATGGCCGGCCAGCCGCGCGGCCGGCACTGCCCGCAGCACGGCCTCCAGCATGTTGTCCACCGTCTCAGGCGTGCCAGCGCCGATGGTATCGCCGAGGGACACTTCGTAGGCGCCAGCCGCCACCAAGGCCTCTGCAACACGCGCCACCGCATCCGGAGGCGTCGGTCCGTCGAACGGGCAATCGGTCACGCAGCTCACATAACCGCGCACCGGAATGGCGTCTGTGGCCGCGCGTTCCATGATCGGTGCGAACCGCTCCAGACTTTCAGCGATGGTGCAATTGATGTTGGCCTTGCTGAAGCCTTCGGACGCGGAGGCAAAAACAGCCACCTCGTCGGCGCGGGCAGCGATGGCGGCGTCATAGCCACGCAGGTTCGGCGTGAGGGCGGCATAGCGCGTGCCGGGCCGCCGGGTGATGCCCGCCATCACGTCGGCTGCATCGGCCATTTGCGGCACCCATTTGGGTGAGACGAAACTGGTCACCTCGATGTGGGTGAAGCCGCAGGCGGAGCATAAATCGACAAATTGGATCTTGTCGCGCGTCGGGATGATGCCCGGCTCATTCTGCAGCCCGTCACGTGGCCCCATCTCGTAGATGCGCACCTGCATGCCATCGCTTGGTGTGCCGTCGCCGTTCACGCTCGCACTCTGCGGGCCATCTGTGCTCATGGCGTCTGCTCCTCGGCTTCGGCCACAGCTTGTGCGCGCAACTCACGTCGGATGATCTTGCCCGTTGTCGTCAACGGCAGGGCGTCAACGAAGGTGACTTCGCGGGGATACTCATGGGCCGCCAGCCGGGTTTTCACATGCTCCTGAATGTCCCGTCGCAATGCGTCATCGGGTGTGGCATCACTGCTTGGCACCACGAAGGCCTTGATGATCTCGGTGCGATCTGGATCGGGCTTGCCGACGACGCCCACCATGGCGACGCCGGGATGGGACATGATGCAATCCTCAATCTCGCCGGGCCCGATGCGGTAGCCCGATGATGTGATCACGTCGTCGTCGCGCCCGACGAATTGTAACCATCCGTCATCGCTGGCGACGCCGACGTCGCCGGTGATCAGCCAGTCCCCGCGGAACTTGGCCTTGGTCGCTCCGGGATTGTCCCAGTATTCTAGGAACATGACCGGGTCTGGCGCACGCACCGCAATGGCGCCCTGCGTGCCGGCGGGAAGCGGTGCGCCGTCGCCATCGATGATCGCAACCTCATGGCCCGGCGCTGGCCGCCCCATTACGCCGGGGCGCGGTGGCATGATGCGCTGACACGACGACACCACCAGATTGCACTCTGTTTGGCCGTAAAACTCATTGATCGTCACGCCCAGTGCTTCGCGCGCCCAGGCCAGCACCTCCGGGCCGACGCTCTCCCCACCGCTGCCAATGGTCCGCATCGTGGTACTCGCGCGCGGGTCAGGGCGTGGAACGGCGCGCATCATTTTCAGTGCCGTTGGCGGAATGAACGCGTTGCGAATCCCCAGTTCCGTGATCAGTCGAAAGGCCGCTTCGGGATCGAATTTGCCTCCCCGCGTAGCAACGACCGGTACGCCGTGGTGCAGCGAGGGAAAAAGCACATTGATGAGGCCACCGATCCACGCCCAGTCCGCCGGCGTCCACATCAGGTCGCCAGTCTCTGGAAAAAGATCATGGCTCATTTCCATCCCCGGCAGATGGCCGAGCAGGACGCGATGCGCGTGGAGCGCGCCCTTCGGCTGGCCTGTGGTGCCGGACGTGTAGATGATGAGGGCTGGGTCCTCAGCGCGGGTCATGACAGGGTCAAAGGCGTCCGAGGACCGCGCCAGCGCGGCGTTCAGGTCGACCGCGCCGTCTGCGTCGCCGTCAACACTCAGCACGAATTTCAGGTCCGGCAAGGCATCACGGATGGTGTTCAGGCGCTCAGCCCCGGTTGCGTTCGTGACGACGCCGGTCGCGCCGGAATTGGCGAGCCGGTAGGACAGCGCATCCACGCCGAAGAGCACCGTGAGTGGGATGGAAATGGCGGCCAGCTTGAAGGCCCCGATATGGGCCGCGAGCGTTTCGGGCTGCTGCGGGAGGAGAATGGCCAGCCGGTCGCCGCGCCTCAAACCGCTTGCAGCCAGCGTATTCGCCATGCGGTTCGAAAGAGCCCGCATGTCCGCGAACGTGTAGGTTCGCGCAGCAGCCGTGTCGCCGCTCCCCACATCCACAATTGCCGGCGCGTCCGGGGAAACGTCGGCCCAGCGGTCGCAGACATCAACGCCGATGTTGTAAAACTCCGGCACGCGCCAAGAAAAGGCGGCCCGCAAGGCGTCGTAGCTGAGGTCCCGCAGGCTTTCCGGGCGCGGTAGCATTCGCTTCAGGCCCCATCGCTTGAGTGGAAGCGGACGAGGGTCTCGCCGGCGCTGACCTGCTGGCCGGCCTCGGCAAGAACCTCGGCCACCACCGCGTCGCGCGGCGCCGCAAGTGTCTGTTCCATCTTCATGGATTCCAGCACAATCACGCCGGAGCCGGCTGTCAGCTCTCGACCGGGCTCCACCAGAACGCGCTTGACGATGCCCGGCGTCGGCGCGGTGACCTCATCGCCTTGTGCGCCGCCGTCGACCGTCCGCAGTGTGTGATCATGGCGGTGGAAAGTGTGCGTGTCACCGTCCAACAGCACGTGGATCGCACCATCGCTGCCGATGATCGCACGGATGGAAAAGCGCTGACCCTCATGCTCCAGGGTCAGTTTGCGGGCGGCGCCATCGCTGGTGATCTGCACGCATTGAAATTGGCCGAGCGGTACGCTGGCCGCAGGATCATGCAATTGCTCAAGCGGGCGGCGCTCCACCGCGATGCGGTGTTCCGGAAGGTGGGTGACGACAACGCTCGCCGCTTTGGTGGACGTGGCAAGATCGGCAAAACTGCGGGCTGGCGACCAGAGCCGGAAGGGGCTGCGGCCCTGCGTGCGTCCGGGGCCTTTGTTCTCCCCTTTGTCCTTTCTCTCGCCCGAGACCTCGCCTGTGCCCCCGCCAGTATCCTCGCGCGTGTCCTGGCCCATGTACTGGTTGTGGCCTGATCCGGCGTTGCCGATCTCAAGCAATGCTGCCGCCACCCAGGCGAGGTCGGGCGCCTGTGTCTGGGGCGGCGCCACGGCATCCATGACGTCGGCAATCAACCCGGTGTGGACATCGCCAACGGCGAACGCAGGCGTCTTCAACAGGCGGACGAGAAAGCCTGCGTTGGTCGTCACGCCCGTTGCAGAGGTCGCCTGTAGCGCCGCGATGAGCTGGCGGCGCGCGGCGTCCCGGTCGGGGCCATGGGCGACCAGTTTTGCAATCATGGGGTCGTAGAACGGCGTGATCGCATCACCCGAACGCACGCCGCTGTCGACGCGTATCTCCGACGTGGAGATTTCGAAATGGTCAAGCAGCCCAGTGGCGGGGAGAAAATTCTGTGATGGATCTTCCGCATAGAGGCGCGCCTCCATGGCCCACCCGTCGATGGCCAGATCCTCCTGGCGCACGGGAAGGCGTTCGCCAGCGGCAATGCGCAACTGCCATTCGACAAGATCATGGCCGGTGATCATCTCCGTCACCGGATGCTCGACCTGGAGGCGCGTGTTCATCTCCATGAAGTAGAAGCGGTCAGGACGCAGCCCATCTGAGGCGTCGACGATGAACTCAACGGTGCCGGCACCGGCGTAGCCAATGGCACGGGCCGCACGCACGGCCGCCTCTCCCATCGCTTCGCGCATCTCCCGCGTCATGCCGGGGGCTGGCGCCTCCTCAATGACTTTCTGGTGCCTGCGCTGGAGTGAGCAGTCGCGCTCGAAAAGGTGCACGGCGTTGCCGTGGTGGTCGCCAAACACCTGGATTTCGATGTGGCGCGGGCGGGCGATGAATTTCTCCACGAGGCACGCGCCGTCCCCGAAGCTGGAAACGGCTTCACTGCGGGCGCTGTCATAGGCCTCGTGAAAGTCGGCAGCCCGCTCCACGATCCGCATGCCCTTGCCGCCGCCGCCGGCGCGCGCCTTGATCAGCACCGGGTAGCCGATCTCGTCGGCCCGCGCGGCTAGGG
>CAZGNQ010000252.1:0-5647 GCA_964527285.1 uncultured Hyphomicrobiales bacterium
GAGCCGATGACGTCGCGGATCTTGTCAACGGGGATCTGGATGACCTCGATCCGCGGGGCGTGCTCGCCGAGCTCGGCGCGAGCGGTGTCGATGGCCTTCGCCATTTCACCCAGAATATGAAGCCGGCCGCCCTTAGCCTGATCGAGCGCCACCTTCATGATCTCTTCGGTGATGCCGTCGATCTTGATGTCCATCTGGAGCGAGGTGACGCCGTTCGCGGACCCCGCCACCTTGAAGGCCATGTCACCGAGGTGATCCTCATCGCCCAGGATGTCGGACAGGACGGCGAAATCATCACCCTCCTTGATCAGGCCCATGGCAATGCCAGCCACCGGCCGCTTGATCGGCACACCGGCGTCCATCAGGGCAAGCGACGTGCCGCACACGGTCGCCATGGAAGACGAGCCGTTTGATTCCGTGATCTCAGAGACGACCCGCAAGGTGTAGGGAAATTCCTCGTTTTGCGGCAGAAGCGGATGCACGGCACGCCATGCCAGCTTGCCATGGCCGATCTCCCGGCGACCGGGCGAGCCGACCCGACCGGCCTCACCGACCGAGAACGGAGGGAAATTGTAATGGAGCATGAAGCGCTCCTTGTAGGTGCCCTCCAGAGCATCGACGAACTGCTCATCATCGCCAGTGCCAAGCGTGGCCACCACCAGCGCCTGCGTTTCACCGCGCGTGAACAGCGATGAGCCGTGCGTGCGGGGCAGAACACCAACCTCGGCGACGATCGGGCGGACCGTGCTGAGATCACGACCGTCGATGCGCTTGCTCGTCTGCAAGATGTCACCACGCACGATCCCGGCTTCGACGTCCTTGAACGCCTCGGTCACCAGCACGGTGGTGTCGGCATCGGCGCCCTCGGGGAGGACCTCCGCCATGACCTTCTTCTTGGCGGCCGACACCTTTTCCTGCCGGGCGGTCTTTTCGGGCGTGGAGAAGGCGTCTCGCAGATCCGTTTCGACCTTGTCCTTGATCTTGGCGACGTACTCGTCCTTGGCCGGCGGCACGAACGCCCAGGGCTCTTTTGCGGCCTGCTCAGCCAGCGAGATGATCGCGTCGATCACCGTCTGAAAGCTGCGATGGCCTTCCATCACGGCCTGGAGCATCTGCTCTTCGGTGAGCTCCTGCGCCTCTGATTCCACCATGAGCACGGCATCGCGTGTGCCCGCGACCACCAGGTCCAACTGGGAGTTCGCCATCTCATCGATCAGCGGATTGACGACGAACTTGTCATCCAGGAAGCCGACACGCGCGCCGCCGATGGGGCCGAGGAACGGCATGCCAGACACCGTAAGCGCCGCTGACGATGCGACCATGGAGAGGATATCAGGATCGTTCTCCATATCGTGTGAGAGAACGTTGATGATGACCTGGACCTCATTCTTGAAGCCCGGCACGAACAGCGGGCGGATGGGGCGGTCGATCAGGCGGCAGATCAACGTCTCACGTTCCGCCGGACGCCCTTCGCGCTTGAAGAAGCCACCCGGGATCTTGCCGGCAGCATAGGCCTTTTCCTGATAGTTGACGGTCAGGGGGAAAAAATCAGCGCCCGGCTTGACGGACTTTGCGCCGACGGCCGTCGCCAGGACTGTCGTCTCGCCATACTGCGCAAGGACGGCACCGTCCGCCTGGCGGGCGACGCGCCCGGTCTCCAGGCGCAATGGCCGGCCCGCCCAGTCGATTTCTTCGCGAGCGATTTTGAACATTGGGATCTCTTTCTGACAGTGGTGCTGGGCGCCGGATTGCGCGTCAGCAGTGCCTTTCCATCGCGGGGCCAGCCTTTTTCAAAAGAGGCGGGGAAGCCCGGTTGTTGGATCGGCAAGCAACACGGCCCGCGCCGGGCCATGATGGACCGCCGCGCGCAAGCCGTTGCGTGTGTGGAACGCGTCTGGATGAACCTTCACCCCGCGATTTGGCAAAGCCGATGGCGGGTGCAGAAACGAAAAAGCCACGCGGCTGCTATGCCACGTGGCGATGGCCTGCGCCAGCGGGCAGGCGCATGTGGTTCTGTCGCATATGGGATGAGACGCGGCTCTGCCCAGGACAACGGGGCGATGCAAGGCCGATCTGAGTGCCGGTCCGCAAAGCCCCGTCCGTTGATGACGACTTCAGCGGCGAATGCCCAGGCGCTCGATCAGCGAGCGATAACGCGCCTCGTCTTTGGCCTTCACATAGTCCAGCAATCGGCGGCGCTGGCTGACCATCTTGAGAAGGCCGCGGCGCGTGTGATTGTCTTTCTTGTGGCTCTTGAAGTGCTCCGTCAGGGTCGTGATGCGGTGCGTCAGGATCGCGACCTGCACCTCGGGGCTACCGGTGTCACCTTCAGTCGTCGAGAATTGAGAGATAAGGGCTTGCTTCTGCTCAGGCGTAATCGACATCGAAACTCCTTCAATGTGTTTGGGAAGCACCCGGCCGGGATGTCGTCCAGCACGGGCATTGGGTCAGGCTACTCGGAAGCCGGCGCTATAGCCTATGGGCCGGCCCTCGCCAATCGAATTCTTTCAAACCGTGCAGCGGCCGGGCATGGCGTCGGCCGCGCTGACGATTGATCCGCGCTATGCTGCGAACACCTTGCGTGGATGCAACTGGCCAGCCCGCACCTCGCCAAGCGCCACGAGGACATTCCCGCGGCCAAAGGCGCACACCGGGCTCTCCTCCACCGGCACATCGCGCCCGCGCAGCAGCACTGACTGGCCGCGCCGCAAACGGGCACAGTCCGTTTCAGAGAGTTTGAACGACGACAGCCCAACAAGCGCGGCGGACACCGGTTGAAGTGCTTCAGCGAGAGCATCACCGGCGGTTTTATCACAGACGTCTTGCGTGGCCGCATCTGTTACTGCAGCTTCCGTTGCCTCACGCGCTGCCACCAACCGCGCCAATGCGACGCTCGCCGCCTCACGAAATGGTCCGACCCTGGTGCGCCGCAAGCCAACCACATGGCCGAAAACGCCAAGTGCCCGGCCAAGGTCCCGCGCGAGCGCGCGAACATACGTGCCTTTGCCGCAGGCAACGTGGAAGGTGGCCTGCTGCGCATCCGGATCAAACCGGGTGAGCGAGAACGCGTGAACATCGACCGGCCGGGCCTTGAGGTCCACGTCTTCCCCGTCACGCGCGATATCGTAGGCGCGTTCACCGTTGACCTTGATGGCGGAGAACTGCGGTGGCACCTGCGAAATCTGACCGACAAACTCCGGAAGACGAGCCTCAATCACGTCGGATGATACGGCGGACGATGTGGCGTCTGCCGTGCGCGTGATGTCGCCCTCGCTGTCGTCGGTCGTCGTCTCGGCGCCGAACTGGACGGTGAAGGTGTATTCTTTGTCGGCGTCCACGATGAACGGCACCGTCTTCGTCGCATCGCCTAATGCGATCGGCAGAATGCCGGTGGCCAAAGGATCGAGGGTGCCCGCGTGCCCGGCTTTTTGTGCATTGTAGAGCCAGCGCACTTTGCCGACCGCCTGCGTGGAGGTCATGTCGAAGGGCTTGTCCAAGACAACCCATCCATGAACTGGTTGTCCGCGCTTGCGACGGGGCATGGGAAATCCGTTTTAATTCTTATTGTAATGCGGAAATGAGCGTTGTCGCAAAAGCAATGAGCCACCGCCAGTGCGCGCGCTGATCCGACTTATCCGGGGGTCAACTCTCACCCGCAAGGTCGCGCGCGACGTCCGGCGCGCGCAGAGCCCGGTCAATGCGTTGGGCCTCATCGAATGAGCCGTCCAGCTCGAACCGCAAGCTGGGTGTGTATTTGACCTCGATGCGCCGCGCCAGCTCACCGCGCAAAAACTTCGCATTGCGGTTGAGTGCCTTGACGATGGCTTTTTGCACGCTCGGCTCCGGGTCAGCCAGCATGGGCATGACGAACGCCGTGGCGGCCTTGGCATCGGGCGAAATGCGCACTTCGGACACTGTCATCACCTTGCCAGCGAGATCATCATCGCGGATTTCATCTGACCGCATCAGAATGTCCGACAGAGCGTGCCGGATGAGCTCGCCAAGCCGGAGTTGACGCTGAGAAGGAGCGCGGGGGGCAGATTGAGACATTTGAACGAATGGCTTTCAGACGGGGGCCGGCAGTCGTGGCGAAGCGAAATTTCATACAGGCGGCAGCGAGCGGTGCGCAGCAATAGCGATAGCGATTGGCCGATCGCCCATGTCATTGAGCTCATCAAAGGCAACGCGCTCCTTTGATGTGCCGAAATCCTGATGCGCCGGAAATGAGCATCGGGCCGGAACGAATTCCAGCTTGACGTCGAGGACGGTTGTCTCACCGCACGGCGATGACACATCAGCACTGATCCGGAAACGCGGTGAAGAAAAGCGCCGCCAAATTCTAAGCCGAAGTCATTCGCCCGTCAGGTCGATCAATGGCCGAGCCGATCAACGGCAACACCCGCACGGATCGGCCCTGTGCACGTCGAGCAGTCGCCATCAATCCAGCGTCCGCTCAATCTTCTCGGTCGTGAAGCACTCGATCTGGTCGCCTTCGCGCAGATCTTCATACTTCTCAAAGGCCATCCCGCATTCCTGGCCGACCTGCACCTCTTTCACTTCGTCCTTGAAGCGCTTGAGCGTCGACAGTTTGCCCTCGTGGATGACGACGTTGTCGCGCAGCAGTCGTACGCCGGAGCCACGCTCCACCCGACCCTCGGTCACACGACAGCCGGCAACCTTGCCGACCTTCGAGATGTGGAACACCTGGAGGATCTCCGCGTAGCCGATGAAGGTCTCGCGGATTTCCGGGTCCAGCATGCCGGACATCGCGGCTTTCACGTCATCGACGAGGTCGTAAATGACGGAGTAGTAACGGATCTCAACGCCTTCGCGTTCAGCCGCCTGCTTGGCCTGCGCATTGGCGCGGGTGTTAAAGCCGAGGATGACCGCATCGGAAGCGGACGCCAATGTGATGTCCGATTCCGTGATCCCGCCGACGGCGTTGTGCAGCACGTTCGCGCCCACTTCGTCCGTGCCGAGCTTGTCCAGGGCACCGACAATCGCCTCGGCCGACCCCTGCACGTCCGACTTGATGACGACCGGAAACTCCTTCTTCCCGTCTTCCTTGAGCTTGTTCATCATCTGCTCAAGTGTGCGGGCACCGGTGCCGCCAGCCAGCTTCTCGCGGCGCAGGCGATCGCGGTACTCGGTGATCTCGCGGGCACGCGCCTCGGTGTCGACGACAGCGATGGCGTCACCCGCCTCCGGTGTGGAGTTGAAGCCGAGGATTTCCACCGGAACAGACGGTCCGGCTTCCTTCACGTGGTCACCCTGGTCGTTGATCAGCGCGCGCACCTTGCCCCAGGCGCTGCCGGCCACCACGATATGGCCCACACGCAGCATGCCGCGTTGGACGAGCACCGTGCCGACAGGACCGCGGCCACGCTCCAGCTTGGCCTCGATGACGACGCCTTCAGCATTGCGGTTGGGGTTGGCCTTCAGTTCCAGCAGTTCGGCCTGCATGGTGATCGCATCCAGCAGGGTGTCGAGGCCGTCGCCTTTCAGGGCGGACACTTCAACTTCAAGCGTCTCACCCGACATGCTCTCCACGATCACCTCGTACTGGAGCAGTTCGGTCCGCACACGGTCCGGATCGGCCGACGGCTTGTCCATTTTGTTGATGGCCACAATGATCGGAACCTCGGCC
>CAZGNQ010000253.1:0-5644 GCA_964527285.1 uncultured Hyphomicrobiales bacterium
CATTTGCGTCCCCCTGGCATCGCGCGCTTGAGCAATTGTCAGCACCATCAGGAACACGAGCAACTTATTGTTTCTAGTGTAGCTTTCGCATCTGTCGTTTGGTTTTGAGATTGGCAGCGGACGAAGACCAAACGTCAGATGCGCTACACTAGTACCCCAGCGCGCAGCCGTCCTTGCGGGGGTCTGATGCGCCGATCAGAACCCGCCCGTCACCGTCAGCCCTGTTGCGGATCTCCACCGCCTGCCCGCCACCCCAGGGCTCTTGTCGCCTCTGCACGTCGTGGCCCATCGCACGCAGTTCATCGATCACGGCGTCCGGCACACCATCCTCCGCGCCAAGCACACCGGCCGGGGGCGCCTCGAAAAAGATCCGTGGCGCGTCCAGCGCCTCCTGCGCGTCCATGCCGAAATGCAGCATGTTGGAGAGCACGTAGACTTGGCCCGTGGGCTGAAAGTCCGCTCCCATCACGCCAAATGCCATGGCCGGGCGACCGTTTCGCAGCAGCATACCGGGCGCCAAGGTGTGCATCGGGCGCTTGCGCGGTGCGATCACGTTCGGATGGCCCTCGTCGAGCGTGAAACCCTGCGCGCGGTTGTTGAAGGCCACGCCGGCACCTGGTGCAACGATGGCCGAGCCAAAATTGGAGAACAGCGAGTTGATGAACGACACGGTCATGCCGTCGGCATCGGCCACCGCCAGATAGATGGTGTTGGAGCCCGACGGTGGCGGCACGAGGCCAAGGTCAGGCGTCCGCCGATCAGCATCGATGCGCGCGGCAAGCGCGTCCAGGATGGCATCGCTCAACAGGTGGTCGGTGGGCACCGGTTCCACCTCCGGATCGGCGAGATACTGCCCCCGGGCGGTGTAGGCGAGGCGCGCCGCCTCCATCATGATATGGTAGCGTTGCGCACTGACCGGTCCGGCGCCGCGATACGCCGGAACGCGCGCAAGGATGCCCATCATCATCTGCGCCAGCAGCCCCTGGTTGATGGGCGGCATTTCAACAAGATCGAGCCCCGTCTCAGGCACACCCGCCACGGGACGCGACAGGGGCGCCTCCCAGGTTGCGTCCTGTGCGGCGAAATCGTCCATCGTGTGCAGACCACCGATGGCATGCAGCTTCGCGACCATGTCCTCCGCCACCGGTCCGCGGTAAAATCCGTCCCGGCCTGCGGTCGCGATGGTCCGCAGCGTGCCCGCGAGGGCCGGGAACCGCCAGACATCGCCTGCAACAGGCGCATCACCATCGCCCCCCAACAGCATCGCGGTGGCGTCGTTGTCCTGACGGATGCGTGGCGCGGTCTCGTGCCAGTCGGCAGCCACACGCGAGGCCACGGCAAAACCGTCGCGCGCAGCGGCGATGGCCGGCGTGAACACTTCCTCCCAAGGCAACCGCCCGTGCGCCTGATGGAGCGCCCACCAACCCGCAATGGCGCCGGGAACCGTCACGGCCTGTGCACATTCGCGCGGCACCCGCGCTTGGCCAAAGCCGTCCGTAACAGGTTCAAGCCCCCGCGCGGCAAGCGCCCGAAGCACGGCATCACGGGTGGCGGCTGCCGGCGCACGGCCTGCACCGCTCAGCGCCTGCAGCGGACCATCTGGCGGCGCGACCAATGCAAAACAGTCCCCGCCAATGCCGGTCATATGCGGCTCGACAACACACAAAACGGCCGTGGCCGTCAGCGCGGCATCGACAGCATTACCGCCGGCACGCAGGGCCTGAAGTGCGGCGTCGCTGGCGAGCGGGTGGGACGTGGCCACCATGGCATTGCGGGCCATGACGGGCGAACGGCCGGGGAGATGAAAACTGCGCATTATGAGGTCCTGACGGAGGATGGCGTGTCCGAGGTCAGTACACGGGCGGCGGCCCGCATCCAACCCGTTTGCCGATGGCAGGAGGTCAGGAGGAAAACCATGCCGCACAGCACGCGTACCGCAAAGCACGTGAGCCCAGCGCCGTTCGCCTTGTGGCAGCATCCGGCGTGGGCGTCCGCACGCTCAAGTCGAAGGAACGCTTCGCAAGCCTCACCCAGAAGCTTATGATGGCAGTGTGGTTTTCAAACTCAAAAGTTCGCCCGGGCGTGTGCAGCGTGGGTCAGCGAACTTCTTAATCGGCCCACTAGGCAAGGCGCGGACGGCTGCCGTAGCGATTGTCATGAACGTCTCCCGGCGCAAGGCCGAGTGCGCGCACCCACCACACGAAGCCAACCACGGGCACCGCAGAAAGAAGCACCCACCAGCCGCTCATGCCGCGATCGTGGCAGCGTCGGATGCTGGCCACGATAATCCAATAGGCCAGCAGCAAATGCACCAGGACGGGCGTGAGTGCCGACCAGTCTGGCTGCCAAGCCGGTGAGCCCAGGCCATCGGCGTGCTTCGACAGCCGCCATTGCACGACGGCATAATTGAGCAGCGGTTGGCCAGCGATGAACAGTGTACCGAGCCCGACGGCCGCCCCGCGCACGCCGGTGTTGATGGAGACAGCTGCATGGCAGGCGTCGCTGGGCTGATGCGCAACCGCACCAACGACACACCCGCGATCATCCATCAGGCGGGCCATGCGTGGGCCGATTTCTCGGATCTCACCGACACCGTAAGCGACATTCGCAAGCATGAGACAGGCCACTGAGAGCCATAATCCGGCGCGGCTCGAGCGGCCTGACAGGATCCGACGCATACCAACCCCCAACGCTGCGCCCGAGTGCCGTCCCGCGATGACGCCAAGACGACACGGCTGAAGGGGTGATGGTAACGTTTTGTTAAGCGCGCGAAAGGGTGGCGACGCCTGCCAGCACCTGGCGGCCGCCATTCCCTTTCGTTGTGGTTAACGGTGTGCCGTTCTGAAACACCCGGGGCGACGTCACAGTCCATCGTCGCGCGTGACGGGCGGCCCGAAGCGATTGGCGTCCGGGTTGCCGCGGCGCAGACCCAGTTCGTAAAGCCACCACAGTCCGCCGAATACGGGCACGAGCGTGAGCCACAGCCACTGTGCGGATTTTCCACGATCGTGGCAGCGGCGCACGCTGATGACGAAAATGACGATGCTTGCGACAACACTCATGACGGTGAGGAACACCAGCAGCTCGTAGTAGACGAGGCCGTCACGGACAGACGGCCCGAGCAAGCTGGCGCGCGCGTCGGCAAGCGCATCGGTGGCTTCGTTGGGCAGCCAGCTCAGCGTGTGGGGCTGGTCGCCGAGTGCAAGTGCGCAGCCCAATCCAGCAACGGCAACGATCAGCAGGAACACCACCACGAACGCCAGTGCGGGGTGGGCAAGCAAGGCCACGTCAAACACCAACCCTTCGGCCATGTCGGACAGTGCGAGGCTTGCATCCGTGTCACCACGCGCCGCCGTGTCTGCGGGGTCGTGCGGAAACGCCGGCGCAATCAACAGACCGATCAGCGTCGACGCCGCGAGATAGAGCAGGGCACAGAGCCAGAACCCGCGCCGTGACAATCGTCCCGTCATAATGGTGCACTCCGACGCGCCGGCGACAAGCTCGCATGTGCTATTGCGTTTGCACGCCCGTGTTCCGGTTCTGACATTTGCGTTCCCGCGGCATCACGCGCGTGAGCAAATGACAGATGCTCTACACCAGCCGCGCAGAGCGAACAGAATTCGGACGTGGACGCGGCTTTGGCGCCAGGGATGTGGCTTACCGACGGCGCATTGTGCTGGTCAGGCGTCGCTGTCGAAAGAACGCGGATCGGGCCCGTATTTGTTCACGCCGCGCTCCCCGGGCATCAGGCCCAGATCGATCAACCACCAGAAAAAGCCAAGGATCGGAACGGCGGTGAGCAGCATCCACCAGCCGGATTTGCCGCGGTCATGGCAGCGGCGTGTGCCGATGGAAAAAGCAAGAAGCGCGAAGGCAATGTTGACGGCCGACGCGAACGCAACGAACGCGGCCAGTACCGTTGCGTCCGGCACAAGCCGGATGAAACGCCCGACATCATCGCCGCCTTGCGCCTCTGCGGCTTGGCGCAACCCGGCGTAGAGATCGTCATAACCCACAAAGCCGGCCACAACGACAAATGCGACGTAACCGACGGCCACCACGAGGAGCAGGCCCGCCTGACCGGCGAAAAACACCGCGCCCAGCGCTGCCGTGAGCACGAGCGCCACCAGCCGCGCGGCCATGAGGTTGGTCTCAATGCCATCTGCTGGGCCATCTGCTGGCTGAACGCCGAGATCGCCGCCGGTCATGCCGGCGAGATCAGACGCAGATGCTGACGGCCCGAACATGGTCTCCGCCACGATTTGTGCGCCCAACAGCAACACGGCCAGCATCAAGACGCCAAGCCACAGCCGTGCCCGACGGATCCTTCCGCGTAACCGCAGAAGGTCTCCGATCACCGCCTCGATCATGCCCATCGCCGCCCCCGCTGGCGTTCTGGTTGCTGTGAACGGGCGAACCGCCCGCGGATAGTCTACGGATCTACTCGAATTCCATGATGACCGCATCCACGGCGAGGCTTTCGCCGGGCGCGGCATGAACGACCTTCACCGTGGCTTCGCGCTCGGCTTTGAGAACATTCTCCATCTTCATAGCTTCCACCGTGCAAAGCGGATCGCCGGCCTGCACCTTCGCGCCCACCTCAACGGCGATGGAGGTGACGAGGCCGGGCATCGGGCACAGCAACATCCTGGAGGTATCGGGCGCCTCCTTCACGGGCATGAGGCGCACCAGCTCAGCTTCACGGTCGGTGTAGACCCGCACATCCACGTCGTGCCCGGCATGGGAGAGGCGATAGCCGTTCAGGATCGGGCGCACCTGAATCACCACCGGCTGGTCATCAATGGTTCCCGACCAGAGCGGCTGGCCCGGCCACCAATCCGAAGCAACCGCGACATGGCGCTCATCGGGCGCCTCTGGGTTGAGGATGACGGTTGCGCCGTGGGTAGTGAGGACATCGAGATCGCGCAGCGGGTCCTCAGCGCCGTGTGCCTGCTTGGGCGGGGCCAACTGAAACGCAACGAACGCGCCATCGATTTCCACGTGCCGCAGCCCGATTGCGTGGCGGCGATGGCCGTCCATCTGTTGTGAGATCTTGCTGCGGCGCACGTTCGACAGGTGATCGATGGCGGCCGCGGCACAGACGATGGTGTCGCGCACGCCGCCTTGCGCCACCGGCGCCTGGAAGCCCTCCGGGAATTCTTCTGCGATGAACTTTGTTGTGAGATCGCCGGCCTGCCAGCGCGGGTGCGCCATAAGCGCGGAGAGAAACGGCACGTTGTGGCGGATGCCATCAACGACAAAACCGTCGAGCGCGCGGGCCATGTGTGCAATCGCGCTTGCCCGGTCAGGACCGTGGGTGATGAGCTTGGCGATCATCGGGTCGTAATACATCGAGATCTCGCCGCCCTCGGCAACGCCGGTGTCGTTGCGCACGGTCAGCCCGTTGACGGTCTCCTCGGCAGGCGGCACATAGCGGGTCAAGCGCCCGATTGAGGGAAGGAAATTGCGCAGCGGATCTTCCGCGTAGATCCGCGATTCGATCGCCCAGCCGTTCAGCCGGACATCATCCTGGGCGATGGGGAGTTTTTCTCCTGCCGCCACACGGATCATCAGCTCCACCAGATCGAGCCCCGTGATCATCTCGGTCACGTGATGCTCCACCTGCAGGCGCGTGTTCATCTCC
>CAZGNQ010000254.1:0-5642 GCA_964527285.1 uncultured Hyphomicrobiales bacterium
GCGAGGCTGTAGACGACATTGTCATGGCCTTTTAACAGCGCCACTAGCTCGCCCGTGCGAAAGTCGTAGAGGCGGATGGCTCCAACCTCTTGATGGTTGTCACCGTTGAACACCGCCATATACCCCCCCGCTGCCAGCCAGCGCCCGTCGGGCGACAGCGCTACGGCGTAGATAGCGCCCGGTACGCCCGGCGCGATCTCGCCGCGGATGGTGCGCACCGTCTTGCCGGTTTCCAGATCCCAAACCCGGATGGTCTTGTCATCGGACGCCGAGACCAGCTGCTTACCATCCGGCGTGAACGCGATGTCTTTGATGAGCGCCATATGCCCGCCAGTGTCGAGCTGCAGCACATGCGTGGGCGCGTCGCTGTTGGGCGAGTTTTGCGCCGCGACGTCCGCATCCGCGCCCATCAGTGCGGCCGCCGCCAACACGAGCGCCCGCATGACCGTGTTCACCCGGGAAATCATCGCTCCTGCACCTCCCGTCACGGCCGCGGCACCAGCGTGATGCGCATGACGTCCTCACCGCGGCAGCCGGTCGTCGGGCATTCCTTGACGTACCGGCAGCTGTAAATCGGGTCGACCTCATAATCGGCCTCCCCGCGCACCAACACCCCGATCAGCTCATGGGTATCGGCCGCATAAACCCCGGAGCCGGAATTGCCGCCGAAGGTATCCAGATTGGCCACGAAATGCGCCGCAGGCTCGGTATCGCGCACCTCAGCATTCGGCGCATATTTTAGCGGAAGCCCGCTGGGATAGCCGATGACGAACACGCCTTCGCCCTCTATCACCGGCGCTTCACGCCAGGTGGTGACCGGCCGGGCGATCTCAGGGGGCACCGGACGGTCCAGTTCAACCAGCGCCCAGTCCCGGTCATTCGGTCCAACGAGCTCGCCGCCGAGGACGCTATCGCCGCGGAACACCTGTGCTGCCGGGATCGTCGTCTGGCCAGGGCTGCCCTCGTGCGGGACATGGTAGCCGAACACGAAGCTGACACGGGAGATGTACTCAATTTCGGGATTGTTCGAGATCTCCCGCACGCAGTGTCCGGCTGTCAGCACGACATTCTCGCGCACCAGCGTGCCGGAGCAATAAGGGCCGCTGACCTGCTCGGCAAACTTCTCGCCCGGACACAAGGCATACGCCTCGCCCAGCGATTTCACGTTCATCTTCAGCGAACCTGGTTGAGCTGGCTCCAATTGTCCCGAGTTGAACATCGCCGCCGCGGCCGAGGCCAAACGCTGGATATCTGGATCGTTGATTTGATACCAGTCGCGCCGGTCATCGGCGCCATAGACAACCCGTCCGCCAGGCCGGGTCCGGCGCACCGCCTGGCTTAAGGTTTGATCATCGAACTGGCACAGGCGCGAGGCCTGGCAGGGCTTTTGCTGAGAACCGGTTACACCCGCGCGGGCTTCGCGGCGTCGCTCCAACTCCTGGCTTAACGCCTCCTCATTCGTCGCCCTCACCGCTTCGATCGCTGCGTCCAGATCACTGGCGACTGCTGCGTGCGGCGCCGCTACAAGGCAGAGCATGGCAATGACCGTGCAGCCGCAACCCGCTTTGGCAAAGGCCTTCAAGCCGGCGAAGATTTTCATCCCTTCTATCCTCTTCGTGACGAGCCGTTGATGATGAATACTCAGCCGCGGCAATCGTTTAGCCGAGTTTTATGGAGCATTACCCTAACACTGTTTCTCACCAAAGCGGTCGATGCCAATGATGTTCAAACGTCGATCGCACGGATACCGGCGCCCAATTCACGTCTGCCAACCATATTACAGTACACCGGAGAATATTATAGCTTTGTGACACGCCCGAGCGGCAAGCGTCTTGGTTAGCCGTCGCAGCTCCCAACTTTCAGCCGTTGGCAGCCTTCAACCTATTGAAAAGCAATTGTTTGCTGTTCGTCATTGGCGCACGTGACGACCGCAATTGCCGATTTCGCAGCTCGCCATGCAATCTTCGCGTGCATGGCGAGCTGCGAAGATGCAGCGAAATCCTGCATTTGAACCGGCCTCGCCTTACAGCGTGGCCTAAGGTTGCGTAGCGACGAATCCCTGATTACCGGCAGAGCGTCTGGGTCAGAGACGCACGCGACGGGTCAGCGCGCGTTCATGCAACAATGGTGCCAGCTCACGCTTTTCCCATCTACCCGCCAGCGGAGAGGGGGCGATAGGGGCAAAATGCACGTAGCGTTGGCCTCGCACCGGTTGCCCCACCCGTGCCGCATGCGAAGCTGCCGCACCAGCTTACCTAAAAAGTACTGATCAGCGCTCTTTGTCATTCTGGTGACTTCAACATATGCTTCCCTTCAGCGGTCGAGGTTTCATGGGCGGACATGTATGAATTCTGAGGACTTTTTTTCCGACAGCTACGTCAGCGCGCGGGAACGTTTTGTTGCAGCTGCAACGGCTGCGGGGTTCACGCACAAGCGCCGATGCCTGAGAGGCAAAGACGCAAGCGGCAACACGTTTCAAGGGCCCAATCGAACTGTGCTGACCCTCGATATCGCGGTGCGCAAGGGCCCTCGTGGCGGCCAAGCACTTGTGATCACGAGCGGGTTGCATGGCGTCGAAGGTTATTTTGGCTCGGCGGCTCAGCTTGCCCTTCTTTCAGACAGCGCGTGGCTCGAGGCGACGCGCGACCGTACCGTCGTGATGCTCCACGCGCTCAATCCATATGGTTTTGCGCGGGATCGCCGGTGGAACGAGACGAACGTCGACCTGAATCGCAGCTTCTTTGCACAAGGGGCGACGCGGCCGGAGACCTTGAGCGACACCCATCTCTTCGTGGATTTCCTGGCTCCGAAAAGCCCGCCACCCAGGATCGACACGTTTCTTTTGCAGGCGGTTCCGCTGATCGCCCGTCACGGTCTCCCGAAATTGGAGCGAACGATCGTGGTGGGCCAGTACGATTACCCAAAGTGCCTCTTCTTCGGAGGGGAACGTGCATCTTGGACCCAGTCGGCACTGGAAAGAGAGTTGCCGCCCTTATTGGATCACGCTGCCGAGATCCTGCTCGTAGATCTTCACACCGGCCTTGGTCGTTATGGGACGTATCAAATTCTCCTTGGAGACGAGGATCGTCCGGAGCTGGTCGAGATGGAGTGCCGCTTTAGCGCCGCAGCTGTGGAGGACGCAAGCACACAATCGTCTGGCAAGGGCACTGGCTATAAAGCTCACGGTCTGTTGACATCATGGTTCAAGCAGCTGTTTGCCGATAAGACCTGCTACGGCGTTATTGCCGAGTTCGGGACCTATTCCAAACCTCGTATGCTGCAATCTCTGCGTGCCGAGAACCGGGCGCACTGGCACAAGGGGCCGCAGGATCGCCTCCGCCGGACCAAGGCCAATCTTCGTGAGATGTTCGCGCCGGCAGATCGTTCATGGCGCAGCACGGTTGTGAATAGCGCGCGCCGGATCGGCTGGCAGGCCCTGAGCGGCGCGACTGTCTTGGGTCTCAAGCCTGTCCACGCGACTGGGAAGACATATCAAGATTATCCGACCATCGACGCGACCGAGATGGCCGCTCGCGTCAGGCGTAAAGAGGTTTCGCCGCGCGAGCTTGTTGAGGCTGCAATCGCACGCATCGAGGCGCTCGATGACGCTGTTTCCGCCCTCTCGGCACGGACATTCGATACGGCACTTGAGGCAGCTGACAGATGTGGGGAGGCCTTGGCCAATGGGACGGCGCCCCAGGACGCGCCGTTTTACGGCGTCCCCTTCCTGACGAAGGATCTCAATGGCCTTGAGGGGGCGCCTTGCACGTTCGGCTCGCGAATGCTCGCCGGTAACGTTTCGAAAGGGACCACGCCCGTCATCGCGCGAATGTGCAAAACCGGCTTAATTCCGATTGGCCGAACAAAAACGTCGGAGTTCGGCCTCCTGCCATCATGCGAGTCTCTCAGTTACGGTCCTGTGCTCAACCCGTGGGGCCTCGACTACAGTACGGGCGGCTCAAGCGGCGGCTCGGCGGCAGCAGTCGCAGCCGGCTATGTACCGATCGCGCATGCCGGAGACGGCGGAGGCTCAATTCGCATTCCGGCGTCTCATTGCGGCGTCTTCGGCTTAAAGACCAGCCGCCACCGACTGCCACTGAACAAATACGCCGCGCCGGGTAACATTCAGTGCGAGTTTTGTATAAGCCGAAGCGTGCGTGATAGCGCGCGTCTGCTCGCAGCGATCGAGACCTCTCAGACGATTCTTGAGCCGGTCGGGCTTGTCGAAGGCCCGTCGAAGCGCCGCCTCCGGCTCGCCATTTCGACAGTAGGTGCTCTGGGGCGCGACGCTGAGCCCGACGTGAAAAACGCTGTAGAGGATGCAGCGCGGCTATGCGAAAGCCTTGGTCACAGCGTTGAGCTGGCTACGCCAAAGCTTGATACAGAGCAGCTTTCGGAAGCTTTCTTGGCGCTCTGGGCATTCGTCCCAGGCAACCTCGTCCACACTTGGCGCATGGGCGCGGCAAGGCTGGCAAAAAGAAAAATTAGCAAGCATTCTAAGTTGTTCGAGCCGTGGACGCTGGGACTTGCCGAATGGCATCGCAAGCGTCGCACCATCGACCCTGATCCGATACGGCGCGCCATTGATCTTTTCCAGTTCGAAGCGCTTAAATACAACGCGTTCTTCGATGATTACGACGTCTGGGTGACGCCCGTCTTTCGTAGCGCGCCGCCACGGCGCGGGGGCCTAGCGCCCGATGTGTCGTTCGATACACTTCTTGAACGCGTGACGGATTTGACATGCTACACGCCGATCCACAACGCGCTCGGCGCCCCGGCGATGTCCGTCCCACTTGGACGCAGTCATAATGGGCTGCCGATAGGAGTTCATTTCAGCACACGGTGGGGCGGGGAGCGCTCCCTGCTCGAGCTAGCCTACGAATTGGAAGCCGCAGCACCGTGGTCATACCAATCTGACTGAGGCCGAGTTGGTGCCTGTGCAGGTAGAGACAGCAGGACTGCGGAACTACTAACTGTTCCGCGGATGAAAAATTGGCAGACGATACCGACTAGAGCGACATCGCAATTTCGCAATTTGGCGGAAGTCACCAACAACCGCGATCCGGTCTTCTCTCACTTAGGGGCGAGGTCACAGTTCGAGTAATACTCCTGCGGTGCGGTAGCATGAGTGATGTGCCGTTCCAGGCAGAGCCCAGAAGTTGCCGGCCGGCCCACGGATTTCAAGTTGCAATGAGTTGGAACCGTGTTCGACCGGCGATGGAAGCGAATGGCCCAATATTGAAGCTGCGGCACCTGTTGCTAGCGACCGCTTCCACCGCATCTGCGACTTGAGCGGGCTTCAGGTTGGGAAGCCTCTCGCCGGGGCACCAAAGATGCCAGTTTTCCTCTCTGACTGGGAACCTGACCGCTTCGCCTCGCAACCGGACACGCCTGATACGCTATGGCCAACATGGGCACTCCCTCAAAAAGTCAGGAGTTGACCATGACGGACCATCTTTCAGCGTCTCTCTCCGAGACAGACCGCCAACCTTGGAACAAGGGCAAGCTGATCGGCGCCAAACCGCCGCTGCGGCTCAAGCATATCTGGGCGATCAGAAGCAGATTGCAGTTGGCCAGGCGCAAGCGTGACCTGGCGCTGTTCAACTTCGCTATCGACACAAGCTGCGTGGCTGCGATCTCGT
>CAZGNQ010000255.1:0-5616 GCA_964527285.1 uncultured Hyphomicrobiales bacterium
ATGGTGCAAGGCCGATCGAAAATGCCGCAACGCGCCGCTGATGGCCCGGCACCGGACCACGCACTGTGGGCCCGCCGATTGGGCTTGCGCCGGAAAGGCCACTCGTGCCGCGCGTCTGCCGTTCGGTCCCCATGTGCTGCAAACCTCTCAACCGAACGTCAGACGCAAAAGCGACACGAGACGAAATGCGATCTCACGCTGCGTCATCCGTGCGGTTCCCCGATTGCGACCGACCGCCACCATTGCGCCCGTCCGCCCGCCGCGCCACGCCGACATCAAGCGCCTCCAGGATTTGACGCCCTGAGGCGACCGCCGGCAACGCATAAAAGTCGGCCTCATGCGCCATGGCTTGCTCAATTTCAGACAGAAACTGCTTGCGCGGCATCTCAACGGTGCCGAACTGTTGCAGGTGATCGGTGACGAACTGCGTGTCGAGCAGCGTATAGCCGCCCGCGCACAGGCGACCCGCCAGATGCACCAGAGCCACTTTGCTGGCATCGCGCTCACGCGAAAACATGCTTTCGCCAAAAAACGCCGTGCCGAGGCTCACACCGTAGAGGCCGCCGACGAGTTCATCGGCATCGTAGACCTCAACAGTGTGGCAGAACCCGAGTTCGAACAGCGCACCGTAGAGCTCGCGGATCGGCTGATTGATCCAGGTGGACGGTCGGTCAATGCCGACACCGGCGCACCCATCGATGACCGCCTCAAAGTCTTCATCGACGCAGACGCGGAAACGGTCCTGCCGGATGCTGCGTCTCAGCCTGCGGGGCACGTGAATCCCCTCAAGCGGCAGCACGCCCCGCTCGCGCGGTTCGATCCAATACAGCGTTGGATCGTCCGCACTTTCCGCCATGGGAAAGAGCCCACGCGTGTAGGCCTTGAGAAGAACCTGAGGTGTAATCTCCACCGCGTCTGGCTCATCGGTTGCTGAAACGGCGGTCATGGGTTTGGGCAGGTCGACCGACCCTGGGCCATCATGTGAGGGGCGCATACCGCCGCGATCAAGCCGACAAGCTGGTGCTGCGGCCGGCTGTCCCCAGCTTCAACGCCATGCTGGCGCGTCGGCGCCACTGCACCTCAACATCTCAAGTGTGCCACCCATATCGGCGTATGTGGCTGCGGCATGAGGCCAGCGTAAGGCAGACGCCCCGCGCCGGGTAGCGCCGCCACCGGTGCGCCCGTCACACCTCATAAGTATTACGGCGCCAGGAACTTCTCAAGCCAGTGAATGTTGTACTGGCCGTCCGCAATGTCTGGCTCCTCCAGCAGGCGCCGGAACAGCGGAATGGTGGTCTCGATGCCATCGATGACGAACTCTCCAAGCGCGCGGCGCAGTCGCAGCATGCATTCCGGTCGCGAGTTGCCATGCACGATCAGTTTGCCAATCAGGCTGTCGTAGTAGGGGGGAATGGCGTAGCCCTGGTAGACGCTTGAATCGACCCGCACCCCCAGGCCCCCCGGTGGATGGAAGTAGGTGATGCGCCCCGGCGACGGTGTGAACGTCTGCGGGTTCTCCGCATTGATCCGGCACTCGATGGCGTGACCGGAAAACGTGAGTTCATCCTGCGTGAAGCTGAACCCGCCACCGGCAGCGATCCGCAATTGCTCAATCACCAGATCGCGGCCCGTGATCATCTCCGTCACGGGATGTTCCACCTGCAGGCGGGTGTTCATCTCGATGAAATAGAACTCACCATCCTCATAGAGAAATTCGATGGTTCCAACGCCACGGTAACCCATTTCAGCGATCGCTTCCGACACGCGCGCGCCCATGCGCTGGCGTTGATCGTCATTGAGCGCTGGAGAGAACGCCTCCTCCCACACCTTCTGGTGGCGCCGCTGGAGCGAGCAGTCCCGTTCGCCAAGGTGCAAGCCACCATCCACACCATCGCCGATCACCTGGAATTCGATGTGGCGCGGTCTCGCCAGATACTTCTCGATGTAGACGGCATCGTAGCCGAATGCGGCCTTGGATTCGCTGCGCGCCGTGGCCAGCGCCGTGGGCAGATCGTCGGGCGTCATGGCGACCTTCATGCCCCGGCCGCCGCCGCCCGCAGCCGCCTTGATGAGCACCGGGAAACCGATCGACTTGGCGATGGCCAACGCCTCGCCCTCTTCTTCCACGGCTCCCGCTGAGCCCGGCACGACCGGCAGGCCCAGTGCCTTCACGGTCTCCTTGGCCGCGATCTTATCGCCCATGAGCGTGATGTGGCGCGAGGACGGGCCGATGAACGTGATCTTGTGATCTTCCAGGATCTCAGCAAAACGCGCGTTTTCCGACAGAAAACCGTAGCCTGGGTGGACCGCATCGGCGCCTGAGATTTCGCAAGCCGCAACGATGGCCGGGATGTTCAGATAGCTGTCGGTTGCCGGTGCGGGACCGACACACACGCTCTCATCGGCAAGCCGGACGTGCATGGCATTGGCATCGGCCGTGGAGTGAATGGCCACCGTTTTGATGCCCAATTCCTTGCACGCACGCAGCACGCGCAAGGCAATCTCTCCACGGTTGGCGATCAGGACCTTATCAAACATGCGCGTCGCTTTGTGGGCCTGTGGCTGGCGAACGCGGGTCGAGACGCTCACCGGAGGGAGGGTGTTGTCGTGCCATCGCGTTCGTGGCCGAGGATGGCCTGAGGCGAGGCGAATGGGCGTTATGCGATGACGAGCAGCGGCTCGCCATACTCCACCGGCTGGCCGTCCTCGACCAGAATTTCTTTGACCGTGCCCGAGCGCGGTGCCGGGATCTGGTTCATGGTCTTCATGGCTTCAACGATCATGACGGTCTGGCCCTCGGTGACCGTCTGGCCCAACTCAACGAACGCCGGCGCGGACGGCTCGGGCGCGCGGTAGGCTGTGCCGACCATGGGCGACGTCACCGCACCGGGGTGTGCCGCACCAGCGGTCTGCCCGCTGCCGGCCCCGGCATCTGCATGTCCTGACGAGCCCGCCGGGGCGGAGAGCGCCGCGGTGGCAGCAGCCAGCGGCGCATGGGCAGCGACCGTGATGTTGCGTGCCACGCGGACCCTCAGGCCCTCGCGCTCAAGTTCAATCTCGCTCAGGTTCGTCTCTGTGAGTAGTTCGGCAAGTTCGCGGATCAGGGCCTTTTCCGCGGCATCCTTCTTTCCGGCCATGGTGGCGTCTGACCCCTTCATTGAGTTCGGTTCTGGCGCGGCGCGCAGGCTGACACCGACCTGCATCGCCGCCTTCTGCGTGCGATGCGCGTACGATCTCACAGCGACATCGTGCTGCGTTGAGGTTCCGCTTAGTCCAAGGTGCGCTGCAATGCCAGTGGTTGCGCACTGCACAACCCGATCGCATCAACGGCCCGATGACCGGATCACCCCGTCAACGGCGCCTGGCACTACCAGCGCTGTGCGCCGGGAACCACGACAAGTTCATCGATGACGACGTGTTCAGGCCAGGTGAGCGCAAACACGACCGTTTCCGCCACTTCCTCTGGGCGAAGGGCATCCGGCTTGGGATCGTCAAAAAACGGCGTATCCACCATACCCGGCTCGATCAACGTCACCTGGACGCCGGTGCCGCTGAGTTCACCGCGCAGGTTGTAGCCGATGCCGCAGGCGGCCCACTTGGTCATGCCGTAAACTGAGCCGTTGATGGGCCGGCGCCCGGCAATCGAGCTTGTGATGATGAAGCGCCCGCCCTGCTTCTTGAGGTGGCCAAGGGTGGCGCGCGCGGTGAGCGCGAGGCCGTAGACGTTGGTCATGATCATATCGTGCCACGCTTCCACATCGCCTTCGGCATAACCGCCCGGCACGCCGCCGCGCCCGGCGTTCGCGAACACGGCATTGATGGTGCCGAAGCGCTTGACCGTTTCCTCGGCAACGCGCTGCTGGTCGCCAAAGTCTGTCACGTCGCCGGAAAACGCTGCGGCCCGGTCGACACCGATGTCGGCAACGAGGTCATCCAGCTTATCGGCGCTGCGCGCCATCAGCGCCACGTTGAAGCCGGCTTCGACTGCCGCGCGGGCCGTGGCGGCGCCGATGCCTGTCGACGCTCCCGTGATGAGCAATGTTTTCGCTTCGGCCATGCGCGGCCTCCTTTGGATTTCGTCCGCCTCAACAAGCACCAGCACCGCGCTTCGGCGGTTGTCGTGCTGGCGGAGCCCGACGTCCCGTCCGTCCGGATCGACTTGGGATTATCGACGTGGGTTTCTTGCGCAACGCGGGCGACGAACGCAACTTGCGCTCACCGGCATGGCGCGGGACCCCGGCGAGCAAAATGTCGGCGTCCATCGCCACGGTGTTCAAGACCAGGGTCGAGGGATTGCCGCTTTCGAGCGGATTTTTTGGTCTGAACTTTTGCCCTGCCTGCTGCTGCGCCTTTCAGGAGAGAGCTGATGCCGGGACGGCGAAAGCCATGATATTTTTGGCGTGCCCTTCGGTCCCGGTTCCCCTTCAGAAGCGGATCGAAGGGGAAAATAAAAGGTCGAACCAAGCCATGGCAGTCATCCGGCGGCGTCAGTCCGGTTTCAGCTCCGCAAGGTGCTGTTGTAACTTCGCGTAACCAAGCCGCATGCGGGATTTGACCGTGCCGAGCGGCACCGCCAGTTTCGTCGCGATCTCGCTGTGCGAAAGCCCGTCAATGAAGGACATTTCGATGATCTGCGCTTGCTCCTGCGGCAACGCGCGAAGCGCCTCGCGGACTTTTCCTGCCCGCTCGTTGGCGGAGACATTTTCGTCCTGCAACCGGGCGTCATCAGGGGTGTCTTCATAACCATCCGGCAGTTCCTGCCAGATGTACTCGCGTCGAATGCGGTCAATCCGCAAGTTGCGCGCAATGGTGTAGGCCCACGTGCTGGCAGAGCCCTTGTCCGGGCTGTAAAGGTGGGCCTTGTTCCAGAGCTTGATCATGACCTCCTGGGCAAGATCCTCCGCCAGTTCGCCAGACGCCCCCTGGCGCATCATATACGCCTTGAGCCGCGGTGCGAGCTGGTCGTGCAGTTCACCGAAGGCCTCGTGGTCGCGATGCTCCGAGACACGCACCAACAGGTGGTCCAGCTGCAATTTCGATTGCTTCATGATCTATGTGCTTTTCCAGGCGTCGCCGCGCCGGCCACCAATGCCACCGCAGCCGTTGTCACGCCTACGCAGTTGAGGCGTTTGGCCGCAAAGCCCTTCGTACTGGGATCGGTCCAGCAGAGCCGGTGGGCCGTTATGTTGAGGTCGATGCCCGGAGGGACACGCATGACCATTGAACGCCACCCTGACGTCTCGACCCTGCTGACATGCGCGGCTGGCAGCCAGCCCGAAGCGCTTTGCGCAGTTGTTGCGTCACATATATCCATCTGCCCCGCCTGTTTCAAAGAATTGCGCAAGATGGAGCACGTCGGTCAGGCCCTGTTTGAGGAGATCAGCCCGGCACTGCTCAACGCCGATCGCCCAACCCCGAAATCGGACGAAGCGGCCCCCTCAGCCGTCGATCAACTGCGCTCGGGAGACCCCGCGAGCGAAGTGCCCCGCACGCTGCGCCACGTCCTGGGGCAGAGCTTTGACGCCGTGGCGTGGGTGCGGGTTGCCCCGGGCATTGAGCAACACCGCATGGCGCTCTCACAAGGCGCGGCAGGCGACTTACGGCTGCTGCGCATGG
>CAZGNQ010000256.1:0-5586 GCA_964527285.1 uncultured Hyphomicrobiales bacterium
TCCAATGGCCGCCGTGAACGGTTCGTACGCCGCTTTGGCGCAGGCGGCGATTGAAATGGCGCCCACCCTCGTCATCGCGCCGGCCGCCGCTGACGCCTCTGACACCGCGGCTGCGGCCGAAACGCCTTTGCCCGACTATGTGGTGGAGCAGTTCGGCGCGCGGCCTGCCATTCCCCGCGGCCCGCTGGCCGCGCCCGTCAAGGCCGCCGTGCAAACCGCATTTGTCGACGCCATCCAGCAATCCACCTGGGGGCGCGACCAGACCATCGCGCTCGCCACCATCGCCCAATCGAAGGACCCGCGCCTTGCCTGGATCGTGAGCGATATGATGCGCTTCATCACCGATCCGCGGGTCCAGGTGGCGCTGGCCGGCACCGCATCGCAATTGCTCGGCAAGCCATTCTCGCCGCGCAACCTCTGGGGCAAAGTCACCGACCAGCTGATCGCCTGGGATATTCCAGCGCCGCCCGATTACCTCGCGGCGAAACGTGCAATCTTCACCAGCATCGTGCCCGGGTGGGAAAAGATCTTTGTTGAGGGCGATATCGACTGGCGCCACGTGTCATGGGGCGGCGTTCTGATCGATGCGCGCGCCTATGACACGACGGATGAACCGTGCAATTGCATTCCCGCCGCCGACAATCCCGAGGTGAGCCGTGCGCAAGACGCCACGTGGCTGAAGGACGACGACATCGTTTTCGGCATTGAGGTGAACGGCGAAGCCCGCGCCTATCCGCGCCGCATTATGGAAGTGCGCGAGATGGTGAACGACACGCTGGGCGGGCGCGACCTCGGCATTCCCTATTGCACACTGTGCGGCGCGGCGCAGGCCTATTTCACGGACCAGTTGCCCGATGGCATCGAGCGGCCCGTTCTGCGCACTTCGGGCCTGCTCATCCGCTCCAATAAGGTGATGTATGACCTGCGCACCCATTCCGTGTTCGACACCTTTCTCGGCAAAGCGGTGACCGGGCCGCTGGCAGATAAAGGGCTGCAATTGAAGCAGGCCAGCGTGGTGACGACGGACTGGGGCACATGGAAAAAGACGCACCCGGAAACGACGGTGCTGGTGGAAAGGCTGGCACTCGGGCGCGATTTTGATTTTCGCAACAACCGCGATGCGGACGGGCCGATCTTTCCGGTCGGCGATGTCGATCCGCGTTTGCCGGTGCATGAGGACGTGATCGGTGTGGTGACGGCGTCCGGAAAGCCGGTCGCGTTCCAGCGCACCAAGGCGATGGTGGCGCTGCGCAACGGCGAAGAGATTGCGTTTGAGAATGTGCGCCTGGAGCTGGCGGCCGGAGGCATCAAGGCGGTCGACACCGAAGTACGCGACCTCGGCAGCCACCAGGCGTTCTGGTTTGCCTGGTCGCAATTCCACCCCGGCACCGCCCTTTGGCCTCAGTGAGCTGAGCCGCCCCTATGGCGCGCAGCGATCGGACCGGCGTCAAACAGGCGTTGGCACCGGCCGGCTGCGATGCGCAAGGCATTTCCCCCGTCTCGCCTTGCGCCATCTGCCACTACGACATGGCAAGCGCCTTTTTGGGATCGTAGAATGGCCGCTCGACAATGGTCGCGCGGATCACGTCTTGCCCGCGGACCACGTCAACCTCACCACCAATGACGGCGTCGTCCGCGGCGACCATGGCCAGCGCGATGTTCTTTTCCAGCCGCGGCGAATAGATCGCCGATGTCACCTTGCCGATGACTGCATCGTCTTTTTTGATGGGCCAGAAAGTGGTGTTCGGCCCCGCGAGGCGGTCGGCATGGAGGACGAGGCCCACTTGCTGGCGCTTCGGCCCTTCGGCTTGAATGCGGCGCAGCGCCTCCTTACCGATGAAGCCTGCGTCCATATCCAGATTGACCAACCGGCCCAGCCCAAGCTCATAGGGATTGGTGTTGATGTCGGCATCGGCGTGATAAGAGAGCATGCCCCCTTCAATGCGCCGGATCGCCGACGTGTGGCCAGGCTTGAGACCGAATGGCGCGCCTGCCGCCATGATCTTTTCCCAGAGTTCGTCGCCCCGGGCGCCATCGCGCAAATAGATCTCATATCCCAGTTCGCTCGACCAGCCGGTGCGCGAAACGATGAGCGGAATGCCGTCGAGCGCCATGTCCCGCAGCCAGTAATAGCGCAGGTCCGCAATGTCAGGGCCGAACAACGCCTGCATGATGTCGCCGGAACGCGGACCCTGGAGTTGCAGCGGCGAGACATCCGGCTCGCGGATCGTCACATCCAGACCTGAATGCACCGCAACGCCTTGCGCCCACAGCAGGATATCGCTGTCGGCCAGAGACAACCAGAAATGGTTCTCCCCCAGGCGCAGCAGGATGGGATCGTTCAGAATACCGCCGTCGGCATTGGTGATCAGAACGTATTTGCATTGCCCGACCGCAAGTTTAGATAAATCGCGCGGGGTGAGCATTTGCGTGAACTGAGCCGCATCGGGTCCTGTGATTTCCACCTGGCGCTCCACGGCAACGTCGCACAGAATGGCATCATTCACGAGGTTCCAGAAATTCTGTTCCGGATCACCGAAATCGCGCGGAATATACATGTGGTTGTAGACAGAAAACGCCTTCGCCCCCCAGCGGACCGTTGCATCGAAATAGGGGGATTTGCGGATCTGCGTTCCGAAGCCGAAATCATCAGTTTGCGTCATGGGTTTCGCCTGCTGCGCCAGGGTTGCGCGGATCGTCGGTAGACCCGCACTGCTGGGATTGTCCTGCCGCTGCTGGAGTATGATATCGCGCGTGCTTCACGGTGACTGAAAACAGGCGCCGAACAGACCGTTCGGGCCCTTTCGCAAGCACGTGGCGGACTATTCCGTCTCGCGGTCAGCAGCAGAGCGCGCCGACAACAGCGCGGCCAGATTCGGGCGCGCCTGTTTGATCTCACGCGTGACGATGTAGGTCATATAGCGCTCGATGCCCAACGGCGCTTCCAGCATTGCGCTCATGAGAGCCTGGAATTGCACCATCCCCGACGTGACGACTTTCAAGACGTAATCCATGCCCCCGCCGGTCGCGATGCACTCCACGATCTCGTCGTGCGCCTGGACGTACGCCTCAAAGCGTTCGAAATCGGATTTCCGGTGCTGGGCAAGCGATACGGTCACGATGACCTGGGTGACATCGGCGAGGCGGTCAAGCGCGATGTCGGCATGGAAGCCCCGGATGAGGCCCGCCGATTTGAGCCGGTTGACGCGCGTCAGACAGGGGGTCGGCGAGAGATTCACGTGTTCGGCCAGACGCGCCTTGCTCAATGGACCGTGCTTTTGCAGCGCGGCCAGAATGCGAATGTCGGTTTCATCAACGCGGGATTTGGCGGGAGATCGGGCCATGCATCGAGAGCGGTTTCCTTGGCGCCCGGCGATCTGGCGCAGCACGTCGGTTTGCCACCATCAGCGCTCAGGTTCGGCGACCGCCTCGACCTGCGCGGGAAGGCTGGGCAATGCGCCGGGCATCGCCTCACGCTGGGCCGTCTTCGCGGCAGTAGATGGCTTGGCTAGGGTGCCAGGGAGAGCTTGTGTGGTGGTTGCCGGGGTCAGGTGGCGCTTTTCCGGCACGTAGCCCTCAACGCTTGCGCCCAGCACCTTGTGCACACGGGCTATGTCCCCGGCCTCAATCGCACTGCGCAGATCTGTCAGGTGGCCTTCCATCGCATCGCCAGCCGGAAAGGGCTCACGATTGCGCAGGATACGCGGATGGCTCGTCGGCACCGAGGTGTCGTCGACAAGCAGCTCTTCATAGAGCTTCTCTCCGTAGCGTAACCCGATGTAGTCAATGGCAATATCGCCGTCCGGGTTGGCCGCATCGCGCACCGTGAGACCCATCAGCCTGATGAGTTGGCGCGCCAGATCGTCGATGCGCACTGGCTCGCCCATATCCAGAACAAATACTTCGCCGCCCTCGGCCATGGAGCCCGCCTGGATGACCAATTCAGCCGCTTCCTGGATCGACATGAAGTAGCGCCGAATGTCCGGGTGGGTCACAGTCAATGGGCCACCACGCTCAATCTGTGCGCGAAAGGTGTGCAGCACGGAGCCTGATGAAGCGAGCACATTGCCGAAGCGTACCATCGTGAAGATCGTGCCATGGCCAACGCCAGCCTGCTCGGCCGCCAGCCCTTGCAGGACCTGCTCTGCCAGCCGCTTGCTGGCACCCATGATGTTGGTTGGGCGCACCGCCTTGTCGGTTGAGATCAGGACGAAGCGCTCCACGCCCAGATCGCGCGCGGCCAGCGCGATGGCGCGCGTCCCGAATGTGTTGTTCAGAAGACCCGCGCGCGGGTTCAGCTCAACGATCGGCACGTGCTTGTAGGCGGCGGCGTGGTAGATCGTCTGGACGCCGTGGGCCGCGATGGTGCGGCGAACGGTGTCATCATCGAGGACGGAGCCGAGCACCGCCGTGATCCGCACGCCCGCACCAAACCGGCGGCTGAGGTCAGCGTCGACCTGGTAAAGTGCCACCTCTGACACATCAAACAGCACCAGATGCGCGGGTTGGTGTTCGGCCACCTGTCGGGCGATTTCAGAGCCGATGGACCCGCCAGCGCCCGACACCATCACCACTTTGCCGACGATGGAGCGGTGCAACAGGTCCGGATCTGCGGGCACGCGATCACGTCCCAACAAATCGTTGATGTCGACCGGCTGCAGGTCCTGAATGGCGACGCGTCCAGATGTGATGTCCTTGAAGCTTGGCAGCGTTTTCACCTGGACGTTCTGGCGCTCCAATGTCTGGACAATCGCCTTGCGCTGGCTCACCGGCCCATCTGGCAAGGCGAGGTACACCCGGCGCACGCCCTTGCGCGCAATCAGGTCCTCCAAGTTGGTGGGGCCAAAGACCTTGTGCCCTCCGATGCGGCGACCCCAGAGCGTCTCGTCTTCATCGACGAAAACCAGGTGATTGTGCGCGCCGGCTGCAACGAGGGCCTGCCCCAACTGGCGTCCGCGTTCGTTGGCGCCGTAGATGAGCGCCGGCTCCAGATGCAGCACGTCGTCCAGGCTGGCCATGGCGTGGGAGCCGATCTGCGCTTCGCGTTGCGCAACATCCGCGTTGCGCAGCACCCAGCCGATGATGTGCCGGCTGCCCCAGACCGTGAGCGTGGCTGTGATGGCGTAGAACGCGATGACGGAGCGCGGCACCACGTAGGCCGGGTCGATCATCGCCACGACCAATTGCCAGATGCCGGTGCCGATGACGGCCGTGATCGCCGCGCGCGTGATGGCGTCGGGCCCGAAGTATCGGGTGACGTAGCGGTAGACGCCCGTGAACACGAACACCGCGACCAGCGACACCGGACCGGCCAGCAGCAGTGCAGCCTCCGTGAGCGATTGCGGCACCAGAAACGTGTCCAGTCGCAGATAAAAGCCCAGCCACAGGCACGACGTGAGTGCGAACAGGTCGAACGTGATGAGCGCGGCCTGTTTGCTCCGCCGCGACAGTTGCGTCACCCGCAGCAGCATGTCTGACCGGAAGAAGCGGGCTGACAGCCGGCCCTGCGCGTCGTCAATGCTGCTGAGGATTTCGGTTTTCATCAACGTCCCTGATACCGGTCGCAGCGATCAGTGGTGCGGCCAC
>CAZGNQ010000257.1:0-1428 GCA_964527285.1 uncultured Hyphomicrobiales bacterium
CTGCCGCCGGGCGTTGCACACGCGATGGCAACCGTGCGCCGGGGCGAACCTTTTCTGGACTGGTCGGGGGCCTGCAGGTTCTGGATGTGCTTGATCGCCGCATCAAAAACATTCTGGTCGGGGTCGGCGCGCTCAGTGGCAAACTGACGGGTGGCCCGCCCACGGATGTCGACAACGACGGAGCCGCCTGTGTTATCAGGCTGCTCAAAGGGAGAAAAACGCTGCGCGCCGTAGACGCCGAGGCCGGCCGTCCACTCCTGGCGGCGCAGATAAAGCTCCTCGGGCGGCAGTGGGCGATAGGGCGTGCCGAGCCCATGCGACTTGAGCTGGGTCTCAAGCGTGTCGCGCCGCGCCTCGTAGTGATCGCCGATCTGCTCCAGGCGGTCGTCGACAGCTTCGTCGACCTGATTGTCCATTGAGATGACGTCAGGCTCAATGAACTGGAACAGCGGCACAAGTTCCTCATGGAACAGTGGCAACCAGTGTTCCATGCCGTGGTAGCGTTGCCCCGCGCTCACCGTCTCATAAAGGGGGTCGTCCCCCGTGACGGCGCCAAAGCGCTCAATGAAGCCCTGACGAAAGCGCTTGCGGGTCGCCTCGCCCAGCAGCAACTCACTGACCGGCATGAGAACAAGCTTGTTGAGCGCGGTGGAGGTGCGCTGCGTGTCCACATCGAACAGCCGCAAACTTTCAAGCGTATCGCCGAAGAAGTCCAGCCGAACGGGTTTGGAGCGCCCGGGAGGAAAAAGATCGAGGATGCCGCCGCGCACGGCATATTCGCCGGGCTCCATCACTGTGCCGGTGCGCTGATACCCGAGGATTTCAAGGCGTCGGGACAGCCGGCCCATGTCCATGCGCTGGTCGGGCGCGAGTTTGCGCAGCGCGCCTTTCATCCACTCGCGTGTCGGGACGCGCTGCAACACCGCGTTGACGGTGGTCAGTACGATTGTCCCGGGTCGACGCTTGCCAGCGGCAAGAACGGACAGTGTGCTGACCCGCTTGGCAACAATGTCCGTGGAGGGTGAGACCCGGTCGTAGGGGACGCAATCCCAGGCCGGCAGGGTGTAGACGCGGACATCGGGGACGAAAAACTTCAGCGCATCGCTGAGGCTTTGCATCCGCCGGTCGTCGCGCGTGACGTGGAGGACGACCTTGCCCTGCGGCTGATCGCTTCCAGCTTTTTCGCGCACGATGCCGAAGGGGCCGACCTCTTTGGCCGCTTCTAGAGCTTCGGCGCCCGCCAGCGTGCCTGCCGCGATCCGCCCGAGCAAAAGCGCGTCCAGCCCTTCCGGAACGCCCGAAAACAGCATGTTCGGTTTACCGGTCATTGCGCGCGCCTCCCGCCGATACGTCAAAAACGCAAAAAACGCCGGAGGCGTGCGTGCGCCACCAGCTTGATCACCGTGTCAGATCGCAGCCGGCGTGGAT
>CAZGNQ010000257.1:1528-5568 GCA_964527285.1 uncultured Hyphomicrobiales bacterium
TTTGCTCGGGTCCATCAGCCACGCGTAAAGGATCGGATCTTCGACGCCCAGCAGGTCCTCAAACGCCGTCAGCGTGGCCGTGTCCATCTCGGCAAGGCGCGCATCGGCAAAGCGGCCAAGCAGCCAATCCATTTCCTTGGTGCCCCGATGGCAGGCGCGAAACATCGCGCGCTTGCGACGCACCTCCAACGGCTGGATGTCCTGCGGGCCGGAGCCGAGGTGGAGGCCGTCGACACGCGCGTCTGAGCCGTTCTGCGATCCGTTCATGGTGCTGCCCCTCCGGTTCTGCCCGGTCGTTTCCCAACGTTGCATTTTCCCCAACGTTTCCGGGCCGCGCGACGATCATGGGTCCACTGCCGGTCGGGCGTGATACCCCATTGCCTTCCAGCCGGCCAGGGCGCTGTCATCGGCCATTCATCAGACCCCGAGCGCAGCGGACGGCCCGCTCAGGTCCCTCAACCGCCAGGATTTGCGCTCGCCATGCGCCCCGACGCTCTTCAGCCGCTGTTTGCCGATGTGCAAGGCCTCGACGGTGTCGGGCCCAAAATCGCGGCCTATCTCGCCAAATTGCTGCCCACGTCGGCCACGGCAACGACGCCGCGGGTGATCGATGTGCTCTGGCACATGCCGAGCGGGCTGATCGACCGGCGTGCGCAACCAAGCGTTGCCGCTGCATTGCCAGGAACGATTGCGACGTTGTGTGTCGAGGTGGGCAAGCACCGGGCGCCCCCCCGCGGCTCCAAGGCCCCCTATCGGATCAAATGCAGTGATGCTTCGGGCACGATCGACCTTGTCTACTTTCGCGCTGATCCGAAGTTCTTGGAGGGGCTGGCACCGGAAGGCAGCACGCGCATCGTCTCAGGGCGCATCGAGGCCTATGGTGAAGCGCTGCAGATGGCGCATCCCGACCACGTCGTGGCGCCGGAGGATGCCGATGCGCTTGCGTTGCTGGAGCCCGTTTATCCGCTGACCGCAGGCCTGGCGGGCAAGACGCTCGGCAAGGCGGTCCGTGGCGCGCTGGAGCGGCTGCCGGACCTGGACGAGTGGCTCGACGCGGCGCTTGTGGAACGCGAGGGCTGGCTCAACTGGTCGCAAAGCCTCACCGCACTGCACCGTCCGCAAGACCCCTCCGACGTCTCCAACCTGGCACCACCCTGGCAGCGGCTCGCCTACGACGAAGTGCTGGCCCACCAGCTGACCCTGCAGATCGTCCGCGCCATGGTGCGTCGCACCCCAGGCCGCAGCGTGGTGGGCGATGGGCGGCTGTCGCGCGCCATTGCCGATGCTTTGCCCTTCAAAATGACGGGATCGCAAACCACGGCGCTTGATGAGATTTATGCCGACCTGGCGGCCCCCACCACGATGCTGCGCCTGCTGCAGGGCGACGTGGGCAGCGGCAAGACCGTGGTGGCGCTGATGGCCATGGCACCAGCGATCGAGATGGGCGCGCAGGCCGCACTCATGGCCCCGACGGAAGTGCTCGCACGCCAGCACCTGGAAACGATCGGCCCGCTCGCCGAGGCCGTGGGCTTGCGCGTCGGTTTGATAACAGGCCGTGAAAAAGGCGTCGCGCGACGTCAGGTGCTCAGCCTGCTCGCCGAGGGGGCGCTCGATATCCTCATCGGGACGCACGCGCTGTTTCAGCCGGACGTCGTCTTCCATGATCTGGGCCTGGCCGTCATCGATGAGCAACATCGCTTCGGGGTTCAGCAGCGCATGGCACTCCAGCAGAAGGGTGCCCAGTCGGTCGTTGCCACCGCCGATGAGGCCAGGCAGGACATGGGCGCCAACGTCCTCGTGATGACGGCCACGCCCATTCCGCGTACGCTTTTGATGACGCATTACGGCGATCTGGACGTCTCGCGGCTCACCGAAAAGCCAGCCGGTCGCAAACCGGTTGTGACCCGCGTGGTGCCGAACGATCGCATCGAGGATGTGATCCAGGGTTTGCGTCGCGCGTTGGCTGAAGGCGCACAGGCTTACTGGGTCTGCCCCCTGGTCGAGGGCACAGGCAAAAGCGAACTGGCCGCCGCCGAAGAGCGTTTTGCGCAGCTGCGACAGATCTTTGGCGAGCGCATTGGGCTTGTCCACGGTCAGATGTCGGGCACGGCCAAGGACGCCGCAATGGCAGCCTTCAGCGCCAACGAACTGGCGATCCTCGTCTCCACCACCGTCATCGAAGTGGGCGTGAACGTGCCCAACGCCTCGATCATGGTGATCGAGCACGCCGAGCGCTTCGGGCTGGCTCAGCTCCACCAGTTGCGCGGCCGGGTGGGCCGGGGCAGCCGCGCGTCGTCCTGCATCCTGCTCTATGCCGCGCCACTGTCGAGCACGGCACGCTCGCGCCTGGAGACGATGCGCAGCACAGAGGATGGGTTCGTGATTGCCGAGGAGGACCTGCGCCTGCGCGGCGGCGGCGAGATGCTGGGCACGCGCCAGTCGGGCACGCCGGAATTCCGGGTGGCGCAGGTGCCAAACGCGAAAGAACTGCTCGAGATGGCCCACGACGAGGCCCGGCTGCTCGTCGAGCAGGACCCGCACCTGTCCTCCCCGCGTGGGCGCCGCCTGCGTGTGCTGCTGCATCTGTGGGAGTGCGATGCCGCCATCAGGCTGTTCCGCGCCGGGTGAGGCAGCGGCGCCGCAGATGACCCGGCGCAAAACGCTGATCATCGTTGATCTGACACACGCCCGTGGTAGTCCGATGACGTATCAATCATAAAAACGCTTCGGGAGTGCACCCCATGATCGATCAACTGATCCAACTCGGCACCGGCGCGGCCGGCGGTCTCGTCGGCGGCAACGCGCTCGGCGCAGCGTTCCGCGGGCGCGGCGTGGGCGCAGGCCAGAGCTCACTCGTCGGCATGATCGTCGGGGCGGCGGCCACCTACTTTTTCGGCCCGACGCTTGGCCCCATCATCGCCGGCATCGTCGGCTCCGGTGGCCTGGACGCCATTCTCGGCAACCTGCTGTCGGGTGCTGGCGGTGGTGCTGCCGGCACGCTGATCTGGGGCCTCATCCGCTCCATGATGGGCGGCGGCGCGCAGCAGGCCTGACGCCGGGCACGGCAGGGCAGCGCACGGCACGGCACGGCACGCAGCCGGTTCACACGACACAAAGCCTGACCACCTGGTTGCCCCTGAAGTCTTTGATGCCACTGAAACCCTTGGCCAGCGGGCCATCTGTCAGCAAAACACCCGCCCGTGCGCCACGGGCGGGTGCTCATCATCGGGGTCGCTCAAGCGACGCGTACGCGCTTGGTTTAAAAGCCCCTGCGCACGCCCAGGACCAACTGGTGATCGGCCACGTCGATGTCCGATGTTGTGCCATCCTCCGCGGTCACTTCGACGCTGATGGCCTCGAAGTACCGGTAGCCAATGTCAAAATCGACGTTCTCGGCGGCGGCAATCGCAATGCCGGCGCCCAGTTGATAGACATAGGCGGTCTGGCTGTCGTCGAGCAGTGTGGCAGCGAAGGCGCCATGATTTTCGAACTCGACGCTCGCGAGACCGCCGCCGGCCGTAATGTATGGCTTGAAAACGCGGCCCGTGTCGAAGTCGAGATAGAGGCTCGCCAGGCCGTAGGTCATGTTCGTTTCGCCGAATGAATTCTCCGACGGTATGACCTCACCAGAGCCCGTGAGCGTGTGCGTCTCAACGTGCGTGCCGCGGTAGCCGACTTCGATCTCGCCGCGCAGCGTCGCAAAACCCTGCCCCTTGGCGAGCGTCGTGCCCGCAACGCCGCTGACGAAGTAGCCGGGATCGTCGTAGTCTTGCGCCACCCGCGTGCCGAAGTCGTCAAACGCAAAGTCCGTGTCGTCGGCATAGGCCAAACCGCCGCGCAGGCCGATGTAATAGCGTGGGGCCGGCTTGAACGTCGCGACGTCTTTGAATGAGCCCCGCAGCCCCGGCGTATACATCCCGCCGGCATGGGCCACGTCGCCGAGAGTTGTGACCGCTGCGGCCGTGACAATCGTGGCTATGGCCGCAATGGCCCCTGATTTGGCTCGCGTGCGCGATGCCAGTGATCTGCTTGTCCTTGAC
>CAZGNQ010000258.1:0-5525 GCA_964527285.1 uncultured Hyphomicrobiales bacterium
CAGCCCGCTCAGGGCTTCGCTGTCGTCCGCCCCGCCGCCGTAGGCGAACCGCACCCCGTCAAACCGGATATGGCCGAACGTCGGCTGCGGGCCGAACGTCGGCTGCGGGCCGGACGCCAACTGCGTGTCCGACGTCGCCGAAGCGCCGCGTGACAGCTTCAAAGCATGTGCACCAGGGCGGTCCGCCACGCGGGGGCGCTCATCGAACACCTCGTAAACGCGCTCCAGCGCCGACAGCCCCTCCTGCACGCGGGCATTCAGATTGCCGAAGCCGCGCACGGGCTGTGCCATCATCAGGACGGCGGTGAAAAAGCCCATGAAATCGCCGACGGTGATCAGCCCCGCGCCAATCCGGTAGGTGGCAATCGCGATAGCGCCAGCAACGGCCAGCCCGCCGAGCGCCTCCAGCATTGGATCGAGCGCGGCACGCGCGCGCACGGCCTTCATGCGCAGGCGGTAGATATCATCGAACACGGTGTTGATGCGCCCGCCCGCATGTCCTTCAAGCCGGTAGGTCTTGATGAGGCGCGCTCCCCCCATCAGTTCTGCCAATTGCGAGGTCATGTCCGCCAGGCGGGACTGGGTGCTGCGCGCCACCTTGCGCAGGCGTTGGCCGATGGAGACGATGGGCCATGCGGCGATCGGATAAATGCCGAGCACCACCAGCGTCATCACCCAATCAAAATAGAACATGGTCGCCACGACGGCCATGATCGTGAGCGGATCGCGCACGGCCGAATTGAGCGCGGCCAACGATGCGCCCTGGATGTAATTCATGTCGTTGGTCAGGCGCGACACCAGGTGGCCCGGCGTCTCGCGAGTGAGGCGCGCGTAGTCCGCCCCCAGAAGGTGGCTGAAAACGCCCTTCTGCAGATCGACCGTGATCGACCAGACGAGATCGTTGGTCACCACCATCTGCGCGTACATGAAGCCCGCGCGCAGAAGCGTGACACCAACAATGAGCGAGACCACAAACGGCAGGAGATCGAGATTGCCCGCGGTGAGCTGGTCGTAGGTGTACTGGATGATCTTGGGGTAGGCGGCGGCCGAGGCGGCAACGCCGGCCATCAGGGCGAGGGCGACCAACATGCGTGGCCAGCGCGGGCGGGCCCAGTCTCGCCAGAAACGCTTCAGCAGCGGCCAGCTTTCGTTGAGGCTGGGGGCTTTCGGTTTGGGGCCGGCTTTGCCTGCAGGCTGGACGTCCGGCTCAGCGGTGGTTTCTTGTGCCGGTGCCGCTGTTTGCAGTCCTTGACCAGGCTTATGCGCGGAAGCGGGTTCAGACCCTGTTGCTCGCGCACCGGTGGTCATCTGTCGTTTTCCTTGTCGTGCCGACGCTGCTGGCGCGAGCATAGCGTTTGTGAGCTGACCGCTCCACCTCAGCTTGGTGCTGAGCGGTGGCGAGCGCCCCGCTGTGGGGCGTTGACTGGCCGCTGTGATGATCGCGGATCAGTCCTGGCCAGGCTTCAGCGGGTCCATCAGCCGGTGCATGTGCACGATGAAGTAACGGGTCTGGGCGTTATCGACCGTGCGCTGCGCTGCAGACTTCCAGGCGTCATACGCCTTTGCATAGTTGGGATAGATTCCGACGATATCGAGTTCGTCCAGATTGGCAAAGCGGATATCGTCCAGCTTCTCGAGTTCACCGCCGAACACGAGGTGCAAGAGTTGCTGGTCCTGCGGGGCAATGGTTTCGGTCATCGGGCGTCTCCAGTGATGGCGGTCCGCGGGCGCTGCGTCGGGCGCTGGTGGCAGGTGGGCCGAACGTGTGCTACCCCACGGCTCCCGTCGCCGCAGCCCGTGCTGAAATCAAGGGCAGGGGCACCGGGTGTATGGCTTATGCACCGCAGCCACTGGCACGTTCGCCGGGCGAACCAGATTGCGACTTTCGTTGCGGCGGGCGCGGGCTTCAGCCGCTGACGCCAAGTGCCGCCGTCAGTACGAATGCAGCAAACACCATGAGCCCGTAGTCGCGGTTTGACTTAAAGCGCGTGAGGCAGTTGTCGGCGTCATCCACATCAAGCGTGATGATCTGCCAGGCGAGGTGCGCCGCAGCGGGCAGCATGGCCACGATGAATACCACCCCGGCCCCTGCCATCAGCCCAGCCCCCACGGTCAGCAGCCAGCTCAGCCCGAAAAAACCGGTCAGCCATTTCGGCGTGGCTGCACCGAACTTCAGGGCCGTGGACTTCATGCCGATCATGGCATCGTCCTCACGGTCCTGATGGGCATAGATGGTGTCATAACCGACCACCCAGAGGACCGCGCCCGCGTAGAGCGCGATGGCTGGCCAATCGAGTGTGCCGAACGCGCCTGCCCAGCCCATCAATGCGCCCCACGAGAAAGCGAGACCCAACACAGCCTGTGGCCAGTGGGTGATCCGCTTCATGAACGGGTAGGCTGCGACGACGGCGAGTGAGCAGATGCCAAGGCCAATGGCAAAGAGGTTGAACTGCACAAGGACGCCAAGACCGATGAACGACAGGACCACCATGAAGATGGCCGCATTGCGCGCCGAGATCGCCCCACTGGCAATCGGTCGGCCGCGTGTTCGGGCCACCTGGGCATCAATGTCGCGGTCGATGATGTCATTATAGGTGCATCCGGCACCGCGCATGACCACGGCGCCGATGAAGAACAGGGCGCAATGCCAGAGGTTGGGCAGCATCGCCGGGCCAGCGACGGCTGCCAGCCCGGCCGACCACCAGCATGGCAAAAGCAGGAGCCACCAGCCGATGGGCCGATCGATGCGCGCCAGCTTCAGGTAGGGCCGCGCCACGGCGGGCGCGAGGGTGTCCACCCAGTTGGCTTTGGCGGCATCAGGAAGTGGGCGCTGTGTCAGATCGGCGTGTTGTGATGACATGTGTAATTGCAGGATCACTCGTGAGTGGGGATCGCCGTGGGCTAGGATGGCTCAACCGTGGGCTTCGGCCGGGGGCCTCCATTCGGGATGTTGCCGGCGTCCGCCGGCGGTGCCCATGCAGGGTCTGGCGGGCATACGCCACGAGATTGCATGCCGGCGTCAAGCCGGCGACGTCATGACCGCATTGCAATGATCCCCGCGCATGCGGCGATCCCCGTTGAACGAGGCACCCATGGCAAGAAGCTCAGGCCGCACGCCACGCCTCTATGTCGATGCGCCACTGGTCGCGGGCGGGACCGTGCCCCTCAATCGGGATCAGGCACACTATCTAACCAACGTCATGCGCGCCCGGCCGGGCGACCCGGCACTCGTCTTCAACGGGCGCGACGGGGAATGGCTGTGCCAGCTCGTGGATGCGGACCGCAGAAGGGGCACCCTCACCGTTGGCACACTCAATCGCCCCCAGACACCGCCCCAGCCGCTCGCGCTCCTGTTTGCCCCGATCAAGCCGGCGCGCGTGTCGTTCATCGTTGAAAAGGCCACGGAGATGGGCTGCGCCCTCCTGCAGCCCGTCATCACGACGCACACGCAGACAAAGGGCGAGCGCCTCAACCTGGAGCGTCTGCGCACCATCGCCATTGAGGCCAGCGAACAGTGTGAGCTGATGAGCGTCCCGGATATCGGCTCACCCATGGACATCGCAGCGGCCATCGCAGAGTTGCCGACCGCGGCGCATCTGATTTTCTGTGACGAGGCCAGCAACGGACCCGATGCGCTCGCCACCCTGAAGGCCGTGCCACCAATGCAGGCCCGCGCCGGCGCCCGCGCACTGACCGAAGCCCGGGACGATGGTGCAACCGTGGGCACACGCGCGCACACGTTATCGCCGGACGCGCCCATCTCCCACGCCGTCCTGATCGGTCCGGAGGGGGGCTTTTCGGATGGCGAGCGGGCGTTGATTGCGAACTTTGACGCCGATCACACCCATGTGCTCACCCTCGGTCCGCGGATCATGCGTGCCGACACGGCGGCGGTGGCGGCGCTCACACTGGTCAGTGCGTCACTGGGGGACTGGCGGGCGGGCCATCTGGGCGCTTGACTGCGGCCAACCGACGCGGAAGAGACAACGGCCACGCCGCCCGTTGCAGCGTTGGTGCGAACCAGGGATCACGCATTGCCCGCCGCATCCAGACCATCATTGACAGCGCGGAACCGGGAACGCGCGCTCACAGGCAAGCGCGTTAGCCCGCGAGGACGGATCAGGGGCGCCAATGTCCACACGACCGGATGATCTGGGCGATAGCCCACCCATCGAAACCCGTGCCGACCTGCTCCGCGTGTTTGAGGCGGGCTGCAAACCGCGCGAGGCCTGGCGCATCGGCACGGAGCACGAAAAGTTCGTCTATTGCGCGCGCACGTTGCGGGCAGTGCCCTACGGCGGCGACGCCGGCATTCGGCGCATCCTCGATGAGCTCTCGCGCCGCTTCGGCTGGCGCCCCGTTTTCGACGGCGACAATGTCATCGCCCTGAAATCGCCTGAGGGGAAAAACTGGGGCGGCATCTCGCTGGAGCCTGGCGGCCAGCTTGAACTGTCGGGAGCGGCCGTGCGCACAGTGCATGAGACCTGCCGTGAGGTGAACGCTCATCTGCAGCAGGTGCGCGAGATCGGTCAGGATCTGGGGGTTGGATTTCTCGGCCTCGGCTTCCAGCCCAAATGGTCGCTCGACGCCACGCCGATGATGCCAAAATCGCGCTACGCGATCATGCGCAGCTACATGCCCAAGGTCGGCACCCGCGGGCTCGACATGATGTACCGCTCCTGCACGATCCAGGTGAACCTCGACTATGCCAGCGAGGCGGACATGGTGCGAAAGCTGAGGGTCTCGCTCGCGCTGCAGCCGGTCGCAACGGCGCTCTTTGCCAATTCGCCGTTCATCGAAAGCCGGCTTTCCGGCTTCAAATCGTTGCGCAGCGAAATCTGGCGGCACACAGACGATGAGCGCACGGGCATGCTGCCGATCGCCTTTGCGGACGGCTTCGGCTTTGAGCGATTTGTAGACTACGCGCTTGATGTCCCGATGTATTTTATCGTGCGCGACGGGCGCTACGTTAACTGCGCCGGCCAATCCTTCCGCGACTTTCTGGACGCGCGGCTGCCGGCACGCCCGGGCGCGCGGCCGACGCTGGCGGACTGGGATGACCACATTTCAACAATCTTTCCGGAAGTGCGCCTGAAGAGCTTCCTTGAGATGCGAGGTGCCGACGGCGGGCCGTGGGACCGCGTGTGCGCCCTGCCGGCCTTCTGGGTGGGACTGCTCTATGACGCCGGCGCGCTCAGCGAAGCTGAAGCCGTGGTTGCGGACTGGAGCACGCAGGACCGACAGCGCCTGCGCGACGCCGTGCCGGTGCTGGGTCTTGAGGCCGAAATTGGCGGGCGTCCGCTTTTGGATGTGGCGCGTGACGTCATTGACATCGCCAAGCGGGGACTTCAGGCGCGCGCCGCATCCGACGGCCTCGGCTCAGACGAGACGCAGTATCTTGTGTTCCTGGAGCGCGTGGCGGAGACCGGTCGCACGCAGGCCGACCGGCTCATTGATGCATTCAACGGGCCCTGGGCCGGCGAGATCGAGCCTGTGTTCCGGGACGCCTTGTTCTGAAAGACGCC
>CAZGNQ010000259.1:0-5521 GCA_964527285.1 uncultured Hyphomicrobiales bacterium
GCCGCAGCCTTTGCGCCGGGGGCACGACTGGGGCGGTCTCGCCCACGAGAAGCGGACCTGCCCCAACAGACCACTGGACGTTGGATAGCCATGTCCCGCGACCACGACCGCACTGACAGGGCCGGATGGTTCGATCCGGCCCCAAGACGCAGTCAGGAAACCGGCGAGAGATCGGGTGGCTCCGCCGCGGGTGCCTTGCGTCAGAAGACACTGTTTGGCCGGCGCAAGGGTCATACGCTGAGCCCCACGCAGCAGGCACGTTACGATCAGCTGTTGCCGCCGCTCCGCCTCGATCTCGATGCTGCGCCGGATCACGAACTCGTCCGCCATGCAGCCCGTGCCGGTCTTCCGGTCGACGCGCCCATCTGGCTCGAGGTCGGCTTCGGGGGCGGTGAACACCTCGCCCACCGCGCTGGCCAGAACCCGAATGTGCTGTTTCTGGGCTGCGAGCCGTTCGTCAACGGCGTTGCCAAGCTCGTGAGCGCGCTTGACGACGCCGGCCTGACCAACGTCGCCGTCCATGACGATGATGTTCGCGAGGTCCTGGCATGGTTGCCGGCCGCCAGCCTTGAGCGGATTTTCATCCTCTATCCTGACCCGTGGCCGAAGAAGCGCCACAACAAGCGCCGCCTGCTGCAACGCCCCTTCCTTGAGGAACTGGCCCGCGCGGCGGCGCCGCGGGCGCACCTTCTGGTCGCCACCGACATCACAGATTACGTGCGCAGCTTCCTGGAGGAGGTTGCACTCTGCCCGGCCTGGCGGTGGACAGCGCGCACGCCAGCGCAATGGCGCACGCCGCCCGATGGTTGGCCTGGAACGCGTTATGAGGCGAAGGCCAAGGCCGCTGGCCGGCGATGTCATTATCTCCACTTTGTGCGGCGGGGCTGAGCGGAATGGACGCTCTCCGCCCTGGCTTGTGCGCGCCAACGTGCTGAACGCCTTCGGCCCCCGCGCTTTGTTGCGCTGACGGACTTGCCGCGATGCATCGCCCCTGCTATGTATTTGCAGCGAGAGTGGTTTCGAAAGAAACCGCTCTTTTTTCATTGTTTTTCCGCTTCGGGCGGTTGGCTGCCTTGATCGGGGCTCACTGCAAAAACAATTCGGAGTTCGCGTGGCTGACGCCAGCCCAGAGTTCAACGACGACCGCTTCAGTGTGGAGAAGGGGCTGGCAGGCCAGGTGGCGCGGGCAATCGAGCCGGCCATCGAAGCGCTGGGCTATCGCCTGGTCCGTGTTGTGGTGTCCGGTCGCGACGGTGGTACGATCCAGGTGATGATCGACCACGCGGAGCGCGATGCCCACATTGAGGATTGTGTGGCCGTAACCCGTGAGGTCGATCCGCTGCTCGATGCCTACATGGGTGGGCTGCGCATGAGCCACCGTCTTGAGGTCTCAACGCCGGGCATTGACAGGGCGCTTGTCCGCCCGAGCGATGTGCTCGCCTGGCTTGGTCACGACGTGAAGCTTGAGCTCAACTTTGCCATCGACAACCGCAAGCGGTTTCGCGGTGCACTGGATGATTTTGCCGATGGGGAGGTGCGCATTGCGACCGACCTGGGCGACGGAAACGGTGAGCAGGTTTTGGGGTTCGAGGTCGCTGCGATCGACACCCTGAAGCTGATCCTCACCGATGAATTGTTGGCCGAAAGCCAGGCCCGGCGCGCCGCCGCGTTGGCAGAAGCCGGCGATCCGGCTGCAGAGGCGATGCTGGATGAGGCTGTTCGGTTTGCCGATGCGGTGGACGGCGGTGATCACGAGGCGATGGCCGGTGACACTGATGGTGAGCCGGGCGCGCCGACGGCGTTGAAGTCAACGGGCGACGCCTCCCGTTAACTGCAGTGCGGCAGGAAGAACCACTGGGCGTGTCCCGCGCGCGATGGCGCACCGGGCAGCCTTCGGGATTGATGATCGGCCGATCGCCGCGGCAGTCGCGGGTCGGCACCATGTGAAGGAGATGAGCCCATGGCCCAGGCCGGCATCAGCGCCAACCGCCTTGAGCTCCTGCAAATCGCAGACGCTGTGGCTCGTGAAAAGGCGATCGACCGCGGCATCGTCATCTCCGCCATGGAAGATGCCATCCAGAAGGCTGCAAAATCGCGGTACGGCGCCGAAAACGAGATCCGAGCGACGATCAATTCGCGCACCGGTGAGATCCGGCTCGCCCGCATCCTTGAGGTTGTCGAGGAGCTTGAGAACGATTCCACTCAGATCGCGCTGGAAGACGCCCGCGCCCGGGATGCTGAGCTGAACGTCGGCGACGAGATCGAGGAAGAGCTGCCGCCGCTGGAGTTCGGCCGCGTCGCCGCGCAGAACGCCAAGCAAGTGATCGTGCAGAAGGTGCGCGAAGCTGAGCGGGATCAGCAATTCGATGAGTACAAGGACCGCATCGGACAGATCCTGAACGCCACCGTCAAGCGCGAGGAGCATGGGCACGTCATCGTCGATCTCGGCCAGGGCGAGGCGATCGTGCGGCGGGAAGAAAAGATCAAGCACGAGGTCTTTAAGTACGGCGATCGCATCCGCGCGTACATCGCCGACGTGCGCCGAGAGCCGCGCGGGCCGCAGGTGTTCCTGTCACGCACCCGGCCTGAGTTCATGGCAAAGCTGTTCGCAGCCGAGGTTCCGGAAATCTACGACGGGATCGTGGAGATCAAATCCGTGGCGCGTGATCCGGGCAGCCGGGCGAAGATTGCCGTCCTTTCGCATGACAGCGCTGTGGACCCCGTGGGCGCGTGTGTCGGTATGCGCGGCCAGCGGGTGCAGGCGGTGGTTGCCGAACTGCAGAACGAGAAGATCGACATCATCCAGTGGTCGCCGGACCCTGCCACATTCATCGTCAATGCACTGGCGCCCGCCAGCGTGCAAAAGGTCGTCCTCGATGAAGAGGCCGAGCGCATCGAAGTCGTGGTGCCATCGGATCAGCTCAGCCTTGCCATCGGCCGGCGTGGTCAGAACGTCAGGCTCGCCTCACAGCTCACGGGCTGGGACATTGACATCCTGACGGAGCAGGAAGAAAGCGAGCGCCGCCAGAAGGAGTTCACCGAGCGCTCACAGCTGTTCATGGATGCGCTCGACGTCGATGAGGTGATTGCGCAACTGCTGGTCTCAGAGGGTTTCACCTCCGTGGAGGAGGTGGCCTACGTCGAGCAGGAGGAGGTTGCGGCCGTCGAAGGCTTCGACATGGACACCGCTGAGGAGATCCAGACCCGCGCGCGCGAGCACCTTGATGCGCTAGAGGAAGCCCGCAATGCCCGCCGGATCGAACTCGGAGTGTCGGACGACGTGGGCGAGGTGCCTGGTGTGACGACGGCCATGATGGTCGCGTTCGGCGAAAACGACATCAAGTCCCTTGAGGATTTGGCATGGTGCGCCACCGATGACCTCGCCGGCTGGAGTGAGCGTGTCGACAAGGAGGTGACCCGTCACCCCGGAGCGCTGGATGGCTTCGATATCTCCCGCGAAGAGGCCGAAGACATGATCATGTCGGCGCGCGTTCTGGCGGGCATGGTCGAAGTGGAGGATATCACCGGCAGCGCCGAAGATGCCGAAGCCGAGACGGATGACGCGGGCGAGGGTGATGAAGAGGCAGACAGGGGTACGCTAGCCGTTGAGGCGGACGCAGAGCAGGCGCCGGCCTAGCCGTGTTCCGGTTCTGACATTTGCCTTTCCTCGGCATCAGGCGCGTGAGCGAATGTCAGAACCATCAGGAAGGCGAGCGTCGGTCACGCGACGTTCAGATGTGACCGGGAATAGACAAAAAGTGCAGCGGTGGAGCCACGGCTGCGTTCGCCGGGCGGCTAGAATGACTGAGAGGAAAGAGGGAGAAGAGTTGCGTGGTCGCAGTTGGCGCTTATGTGATAACATCCCACCACGGTGACGCCGACGAAGACGCGACTGATGGTACGGTCGCGGCGGGGATCGTGGATGCGACAAGGGTCGATGGACTTGCAGACGATGGCCCTGTTGCGGATGGCTCTGACACAGCGCAAGCAGACACCGCCGAAGCTCTTGATGATGGCCGACCTGGCTCAAGGCAGGTTCCGGTGCGCCGTTGCATCGTCACCCGCGCGCGAAAATCAATCGATGAGTTGCTGCGATTTGTCGAAGGACCGGGTGGCGTCGTCACCCCTGATTTGAGAAACCGATTGCCGGGGCGCGGCGTTTGGGTCACATGTTCGCGCAGTGCCATTGGCGCCGCGGTGAAACGACAGGCTTTTTCGCGCGGCTTGAAGAAAAAAGTGCACGCCTCGCCCGACCTGGGCGACCTTGTGCACCAACTCCTGCTACAGGACGCGCGTGGAGCGCTTGGCATGGCCAACAAGGCCGGGGCGCTCGTTATTGGATTTGCAAAGGTTGAAGCGGCCGCGCGGGGGGGCGACCTCGTCGGCCTTGTTCATGCGAGTGATGCCGCTGCCGACGGGCGTGAGAAGCTGCAGCGCGCGCTCGCCACTGCCATTGGTGCCGAAATGGTTCGGGCCAACGCGATGACCAGCATGGACCGCATGACGCTTGGCCAAGCCCTCGGGCGGGGCAACGCGGTCCACATCGGGTTGAGAGCCCACGCGCTGACGGAAAAGCTGCTTGAGGCCGCGCGCCGGCTTCAACGCTTCGACGATACGACGGAATTGCACACGACGGCCGGATGACGGCCCGCAACACGGAATGGGTATGACGCAAAGCGACAACACAGATACGCGCGATGCAGGCGAAGGCCGCAAGACCACGCTCACTTTGAAGCGGACGGTTGACCAGGGCCAGGTGCGCCAGTCGTTTGGCAAGGGCCAGTCGAATAACGTTGTGGTTCAGACCAAGCGCAAGCGCACGATTTCTGCCCCTGCGACGACGGCCCGCAAGCCGTCCGGCGCGGGCACACCTCCGCCTTCGCCATCGGGGCCGCCGACGGTTGAAAGCAAGAAGCCGCGTCGCCAAGGTGGCAAGGGAGGTGGCCGCAGTGAAGGCGGTGGCGATGGCCTGACGCGCAAGCTCTCCGATGCGGAGAAGGACGCACGCCTGCGCGCCCTGCAGGCGGCCCGTTTGCGCGAGGCGGAAGAGAAAAAACGCGCTGAGGCGGAAGCCAAGCAGCGCGCTGAAGATGAAGCGCGCAAAGTCCGGGAAGAGGCCGAGGCGCGGCGCAAGGCCGAGGAAGAGGCTGCGCGCAAGGCTGAAGAAGAAGCCCGCGAGCGCATGGAGGCGGAGGCCCGCGCCGCCGAGGAGCAGGCGAGAGCTGCAGCCGCAGCGAAGTCCGCAGCCAAGGCAGAACGCCGGGCCGAGCCGACCGAGGAAGACGTCTCGCCGCCGAGCGAAAAGCCAACAAGCATCACCCGTCGCGCTGCGCCCCCGGCACCCGTCGCGCCCGAGGATGCGCCTGCACCGCTCAAGCCTTTTGAGCGTTCTAAGCGCATGCTCAAGCCGGAAGTGCCAAAGACGCCGACGCCAGCAAAACGCGGCGAGGGCGATCGGCGCCAGCGTGTCAAGCTCACCATCACCAATGCGCTTGATGAGTAGCAGCGCGAGCGTTCACTG
>CAZGNQ010000260.1:141-5508 GCA_964527285.1 uncultured Hyphomicrobiales bacterium
CGGCCACCTCTCCGAACTGTATTCACCCGCGCGAACCGCGTGGGCGAAGGAAAGCGCACGCCTTCCATTTTAAAAGTGCCCGCGTCGTCAAGCGACGCGGGTGCGTGCGCCTTCGACCACTCGGCCACCTCTCCGAACTGTATTCACCCGCGCGAACCGCGTGGGCGAAGGAAAGCAAACGCCTCCCATCTCAAAGTGCCCGCGTCGTCAAGCGTCGCGCGTGCAGGTGCGCTCGACCTAACGGACACCTCGCTGTGAGCCGCTGGTCCTAACGGCAATATCAGCGTTTCGCAAGCTCTCACTGGGCGCTGCGCAGGTCGGTCGCCAGCTCTTGGCATGGTCATGCAACCGCGCTTCTCGCCGTTCCTTGCGCGCCATCGCGTGGCCCCCAAACTCCAAGCGCCGACCACCCGCACCACGCCAGCGCACCGTTAAGACGGCCATCACTGAGCGGTCCGTTTGCCGGCCAACCCATCAATGATCGGGCACGCGGCGTGCGCATCGCCACGACAATCGGCAATCAACGCGCGCAACGTTCGCGCCATTTCGTCCAACTCGCGCCGTTTCGCCTCGATTTCGTCCAGGTGTGCCTCTGCCAGCGCCTTGACGTCCGCGCTGGCACGCCCCGCATCACCGTACAGCGCGAGCAACTGGCGGCAGGTGTCGATGTGGAAGCCCAGCGAGCGCGCACGCTGCACGAACACCAGGCGCTCAACGTCAGCGTCCGAATAGTCGCGATACCCGTTGGCGTGACGCATCGGGCGTACGAGACCGATGTCCTCATAATAGCGGATGGTCTTGGCGGGCAGCCCCGAAGCCCGTGATGCTTCGCCGATCTGCATGCGTTCACTCCATAGCGGTTCGCTGACGCATTATGCCTGATCGAGGTGGCTTTCCCGTCCATGCGCAACAAGCCACGGCGTGCATGCAAGTGTCGGCGGCTTTCACCGCGGATGTTCGTCAGCCAGCGAGCAGATGCGGCAGCCACAGGCAGAGGCCGGGCACCGCAAGCAGCAGCACCACGCGGAGGATCTCCACACTGAAAAACGGGACGACCCCGCGGAAGATGTCCCCCATGGGCACATCGCGGGCGAGGCTGGAGATGATGAAGACGTTGAGACCAACCGGCGGCGTGATCAGGCCAAGCTCGACAACCACCAGCGCAAGCACGCCGAACCACAGCTTCAGGTCCTCATTGTCCATGCCGTAGGCGGCCGTCTCCGCCGTGACATAATCCCCGCCGTTCAGCGCGACCAGAACCGGCCAGAAGAAAGGCACAACCACCAGGATCATCGACAGGCTCTCCATGAAGAAGCCAAGCACGATGAGAATGGCGAGCATCGCGATGAGCACCAGCCACGGGTCCAGGCCCGTCCCGCCGGCCAGAGCGGCTGGCAGGCCTGCGCGAGAAAAGAATGTCTTCAGAACCTCCGCGCCGAACAGAATGAAGGTGATCATGCCAGCGGTAACAGCTGTCTCCTTCAGCGCCTGGGTCATGCGCGGCACCGTCAGCCCGCGCGTGCCGTCACGCACCGCAATGCCGTAAACAATGACGGCGAACACGCCAATGGCTGCGGCCGGCGTGGGCGTGAACAGACCGGCGCCAAGGCCCAGGATGATCGCCAGGAAGATCGTCAGAATGGGCCACAACCGCCGACGTGCGGTGCGTTTTTCCTCCACGCTCATGGCGTCCAATTGAGGGGCGAGCGCCGGCTGCCAGCGCACAAGGATCGCGATCACCGCAATGAACAGGGCCACCGCAATCAGCCCCGGGATCAGCGCCGCCTGGAACATGGCAATGACAGACGCTTCGACAATGATGGCGTAGATGATGAGCGCGACCGATGGCGGGATGAGGATGCCGAGCGTGCCGCCCGCGGCCAACACGCCGGTGGCCAATCTGGCGGAATACTGAAGCCGGCGAAGCTCCGGCAGCGCCACACGCCCCATGGTGGATGCCGTGGCCAGAGATGAGCCGCACACCGCGCCAAAGCCCGCACATGCCGCGACGGCTGCCATCGCCAGCCCGCCCCGCAAGCCGCCGACCAATGCGCGCATACCGTGGAACAGGTCGCGCGACATGCCGGTGGTGGAGGCGAGAAAACCCATGAGGATGAAAAGCGGCACGACGCTGAGGTCGTAGTTCGCCACGCTGGAGAAAAAGAGTGTCTTGAATTGCTTCAGATAGGGTTCGAACCGCAGGAACGGCGCAACGATCGAGAGCGCGTAGTTGCCAACGATACCGACCGTCAACATCGCCAGGCCAACCGGCAGGCGCAGCGCCAGCAGGACAAACAGCAGGGCAAGGCCGCCAAGGCCGACGAGTTCACGCTCACCCATGGTGTCGCTCACGCATCTGGTCTGTCGGATGCCGCAGTGTCGGGCGTGGCATCGCGCGGCGCTGCGCGTTCTGGTCCGCACCACGCCTGCGCACCCGCCACGCCGGCCCACAGCACCAGCGAAGCAATGCCCGGCAGATAGAACGGCCAGACCGGCCAGCCGATAACGCGCGAGAGCGCGCCGTCGGCCCGCGTCTCCAGCATGCCAAGGGTCATCCAATAGGCGAGAAACACCGCGGCGAAGGCGACCAGCGCCGGCACGACACGGTCGATGGCACGGTTGACGGCCTCGCCCAGGCCCTTTGCGAAGAGTTCAACCGCCAGATGGCCGCGCTCGGCCTGGCAGTGCGCCAGGAACATGGGGGCCGCAGCGGCGATCAGCAGGCCCACAACGTCCTCATATCCAGGCAGTCCCGAAACGCTGCCGCCCCAGGCGCGCGCGACCTTGTCCAGGCCGAAGGCGGCGGCGTTCAGGGCGGTGATCGCGACAATGGCCAACAGGAGGACCCCACCGGCGACGGCCCACGCCGCGGCGGCGCGCTTGATCAGAGGCATGGCGCAGTGGATCCCGTGGGATGGTGTTCAGGTGGTCCGTTCGGCGGCCGGACAAGCGCCGCACCTCGCGCAGGTTCATGGATTTGTCCAGTGCGCCGACCGGCATGAGACCACCGGCTGGGCGCGTGCACCGAGCCAGCATGTGATCGAAGCGCCTTGACCTTCCAGTGACTGGAAGGGCCATGTGTCTGCTCATGAGCAAGTGTTGTGATCCATCTTCAAGCCCCGACAGCTCGCAAGCGGCCTCGAGCGGCCCTGGAGCCGAGGACGCCTTTGCGGCGCCGAAAGCGCCCACGACGGCGCGCGCCACGGGCTGCTGCGGCGGCGCAACGCAGGCGACGTCCGGGCGTGGTCTGACGTCCATTGATTGGATGCTGTGGGGCAGCGCGGCTGCTGTCACGCTTTCCATTGCCTACCACGTGGCCTTTGGGCAGACACACGCGCCCTCGCACGCCCACGGCCCGCTGCACCATTTCACGAGCGGCGCGAGTGAGCTGTTCTTCACCATGTGGTGGGGGATTGCGCTTGGTATTGTCTTCGTCGGCCTCCTTGATCGCGTGCCCCGAGAGATCGTGTTTTCTACACTCGGCGGCGGCCAGCGCTTGACGGGCATCCTGCGCGCCACCGCGGCGGGCGTTCTGTTCGATCTGTGCAGCCACGGCATCCTGATGGTCGGCATGAAGCTTTACGAGCGCGGTGCTTCCATTGGTCAGACGGTCGCGTTTCTGCTCGCCAGCCCCTGGAACTCGCTGAGCCTCACGATCGTGCTGATTGCATTGATCGGCTGGGAGCTGACGCTGGCGTTCGTTGTGCTGTCGGCCGTGATTGCCGTGGTGACGGGCTGGATCTTCGATGGTCTGGTGGCGGCCGGGCGCCTGCCGGATAATCCCGCCCGGCTGGCGGAGGCCAAAGCGCGCGCCGCCCGGGCGGATGGCGACCACACGACGCTTCTGGATGCCGTGCGGACTTGGTTGTCCGGCGTGCAGCCGTCCTGGTCGGGCGCTGTCGCCGTGCTGCGTGATGGGCTGTCCGGCTCGCGCATGGTGCTGCGCTGGCTGCTCTTTGGCATCGTGCTGGCGTCAGCCGTGCGCGCGCTCGTCCCCGCAGAGACATTCCAGCAGTACTTCGGCGCCACCATGCTGGGGGTTCTGCTCACGGTGATTGCGGCGACCATCATCGAGGTCTGCTCAGAGGGTTCTGCGCCGATTGCTGCCGATCTGGTCACGCGGGCCGATGCTCCGGGCAATGGCTTCACGTTCCTGATGGCTGGCGTGGCGACGGATTACACTGAGATCATGAGCCTGAAGGACACGACCTCCCATTGGTCGCTGGCGCTCATGCTGCCGGTGATCTCCGTGCCACAGACACTGGCGATCGGTGTCATGCTGAATGCCTTATGAGAGGCAAGTGAGGGGCGCGTGAGGAGTGGGGGCGGCCGAGGTCACTCGGGCGCCGCGACACCCACCAACTGGCGCAGCAATGCAAAATCGCGGCCCTGGTCGCGCAATTCGGCGAGGCCGGCGTCGATGACGGCGAGCAGCGCATCGGCGTTCGGGTCGTTCTTCAAGACCGCCGCGTGGTAGCCGCGCACGGACAGTGGGCCGGCAACCAGCGCCATCGTCGATTGGGGCATGCCCACGGCCCGGGTGGCGGCCCTCAACTCCAGGTCGCTCGCGAACAGCAGGTCAGCCTTACCGGCGAGGACGGCGGCCAGACACGACGTGGTGGTTTCCTCCGCCGCCAGCACGACCTCACCGTCCGTGTATCCCATGCCGGACAGAGCCGCGCGCAGCGTGATCGTGTCCGCAGCAACGGCATGGCAGATCGTCATGCCCGTCAGGGCATCCGGCACGCCGGCATCGATGGTTTGATCGCTTGGCCCATAGAGACCCGTCGGTACGCTAAGCAAGGGTTGCGACAGGCGCAGGGCGTCGCACGTCAATAGTGCGGCCTCGCCGGAGGCCTGTTCTGCCGGCGCGGCGGGCGTTGTGGTGCAGTCGGGCTTCGTCACGCCGATCAGGATGGTTGCTGTGCGTTGGCTTAGCCCGCCGGGCGCCTCATCCGCGTCGCCACCTTGCACTTGCGGCGCCTCAGCCGTGGCGTTCGCCGCCATCTTGTCGATCAGCGTGCCGTCCAGCATTGATGCCCACCAAACGCCGCCGGCACGCGCCAGGCCCGCATCGCCGGTGGTCTCAGGGCCAGAGACGGCGCCAGATACGGCGTCAGAGACGGCGGTGGCATCGCCCACCAATGGTGCCGCAGATCTCGGATCGTCAGCGGCAAGGCGCAGGGGCGTACCCGAAAGCGCGCCGGCCATCAGCCGCGCCAGGATACCACCGTCCGCGAGGTTTGGCCCGCCCACACCGTCCGCGGTGAGGCCATAGACAACCGCTGGGGCCCATCGGGCTGATGGGGCTGGCGCGGGCTCTGCGGCGATCTCGCGGTTCGCGTCGCCAGGCTGGGTGCCTTCAGC
>CAZGNQ010000261.1:0-5491 GCA_964527285.1 uncultured Hyphomicrobiales bacterium
CCGGCCACCGGCCCGAGGTCACCCCGGCGTTGAGAGAAAAGATCGTGGCCGATCTGACGGGCGCCTCGTCAAACGGGCAAGGCAAGGGTGCTGGACCTGACGAAGAGCAGACGCTAACCGTTCATTCCGGGGCCGCTGCCTCCCCAATGGGCCTCAACATGGCCGCGCGCACCATGACCAGTTCAGGGAGCAGTCCGGGGAGTGGCTCGGGAGTTGGCGATTGCTGATCTTCGGTCTCACCGGCTCCATCGGCATGGGCAAATCCACGGTGGCCCGGATGATTGCGGCCAGGAGCGTGCCTGTGCTCGACGCCGATGCGGTCGTCCATGACCTTTATTCCGGCGCTGCTGTCGAACCGCTGGCACGCCGTTTTCCCTTCGCCCTGGCGGATGGTGCAATCGATCGGACGCTGCTCACGGCCCACCTCAAGGCGCACCCCGGCGATCTGGCCGATCTGGAGGCGATCGTCCATCCGCTCGTGCGCAATGCGCAGCGCGATTTCCTCCATTCACAAGCCGCTCTGGATGTCCCTGTCGTCTGCCTGGAGATCCCTTTGCTGTTTGAGACAGGGGGAGACGCGCGTGTCGATCGCGTGGTCGTCGTCAGCGCGCCGGAACCTGTTCAGCGCGAACGTGTGATGGCGCGCGAGGGCATGACGAAGGAAAAGTTCGCGCTCATTCAGGCGCGTCAGATGCCGGACGAAGAGAAACGCCGACGTGCGGATTATGTCGTGGATACAGGCTGCACCAAGGAAGAGACGGAGCAGCAAATCGCGCACATTCTGGATGATCTGTCAGGGCTCCAGGGCAGCGTGTATGCGCAGCGCTGGGCATGACCTCACTGGGTGTGGGGTTGGGGAGGTGTCCATGCGCGAAATCGTACTCGATACGGAGACGACGGGGCTTGACCCGAATGATGGTCATCGTCTCGTGGAGATCGGGTGCGTGGAATTGATCAACCGCTTCCCGACCGGAAATGTGTTTCACGTTTATATCAATCCGCAGCGGGACATGCCGGACGGCGCATTCCAAGTGCACGGATTGAGCGCTGAATTTCTGAGCGGCCACCCGGTTTTTTCGTCCGTGGCCGATGGCTTCCTTGAGTTCATCGCAGACGACGATCTTGTCATCCACAACGCGGCATTCGACGTGAAATTCCTGAATGCGGAATTGTCGTGGATTGATCGTCCGCTGCTGCAGATGTCGCGCGTGGTCGATACGCTGGCGCTGGCCCGCCGCAAGCATCCCGGCGCGCGGAACTCCCTGGATGCCTTGTGTGATCGCTACGGCATCGACAGCAGCGCGCGCGTCAAGCATGGCGCCTTGCTGGACAGTGAGATCCTGGCGGACGTTTATGTGGCGCTGCTCGGCATCACACAGGCGAAGCTGGAGTTCGCAAGTGCTGGTCGTGGCGACAGTGGCGGTTCTGGTCAGGCGGTGTCGACTGTCCGCCGACGTCCGCAGCCCTTGCCGCCGCGCCTCAGCGAGGAGGAGCGGGCGGCCCACAGTGCTTTTGTCCGCTCGCTCGGCGCGGATGCGATGTGGGCCAATTGGTTGGTTGAGACGACCGGATCCTGATCTCAGTGGTCTCACCCGGAGCGAGGGAAGGACAGCTTCAAATCGAGTTCGAAGTCTGCCCTGCCCTGCCGTGCGCGCCGACACAATCAGGATAGCGTCATCGGATGTGGGTCAGGCGCCTGACGGTTCATTCCCGCCGTTTGATTGTTCGCCACCTGCCAACTCGGCGCCCTGCTCCTCTCCGCCTGCATTCTGCGCGGCCTTGGCGCGCGCGTTCTGAGCGTAGATGGCTGCAAAATCCATCGGATCGAGCAGCACCGGCGGGAAGCCACCTTCACGCGTTGTATCGGCCACCAGGCGTCGGACGAACGGAAACAGCAGGCGGGGGCATTCGATCAGCAGGACAGGCTCAACTGCGCCTTGGGGAATGTTCTCTAGCCGGAAGGCGCCAGCGTAGACGAGTTCAAGCTTGTAGAGGACGCCAGTATCCGTGGTGGCATCGGCATTGAGGCGGATCGCGCTTTCAAAGACGCCGTCGCCGACGTTGCGTGCGTTCACGCCGACCTCAAGCTGGAGGTTGGGGTTCTGGCCCGAGCTGCGCAGGCTTTCCGGCGCGTTGGGCGTCTCGAACGACATGTCCTTAATGTACTGCGTGAGAACGTTGATGCGTCCCTGTTGCTCGGGCATGCCCGGAGCTGCGCCGCCGTTCGGCTGTGCTTCGTCGACCATGGTCTTATGCTTTCGGTTGGCTGATGTGGCGCGCTGCGTCCCAGCGAAGCAGGGTTGCGCGGGCTGTGTGACCTGTCGCGGACGCCTACACGCCGCCGGCACGAACGGCAATTGCCGCCACGCCCCGCCGCGCGTGCACATCGTGGAAAATACAACTTTGCGCGGTGTGGCTGCCCATCTGGTCAGCTCCGGGGGCCGGCCCACGGTGTGTCTGATCGCGCCCCGGAATCGGATGGTTTGCGCCCGTTGCCGTTCACATCGTCTCCGGCAACGTCGCGCGTGCCGTTGCCCGGATAATCACCCTGGGCATCGCTCGGGCCGGTGGGTGGCACGCTCGTGCTGGATGGTCCGGCGCTCCACTCCCCCTGAGATGGTGAAACCGGCTCAAACTCGCCGTCGATCACCACTGGCCCGCGGCGGCCGGTGTTGCCGGGCCCGGTTTTGCCAGGACCTGGGTGGCGGCTGTTCGTGGTGTGCACATGAACGTTGCCGCGTGCCATGAAATAGCGGAACACGCGTGAGGCCAGGAACCGGCGCACGGGCGGCACAAACAGCGCAAAGCCCATGGCGTCGGTGATCAGACCTGGCGTGAGCAGGAAGGCGCCGGCTACGAGCAGGCAGGCACCGTCAGCAACCTCGTCAACGGGCGGCCGCCCCTCGGCCAAGGCCTGTTGGGTGCGTGCCATGACGCCAAGGCTCTGGCGTTGCAGCATGGTCGTGCCAAGCACCGCCGTCACCAAAATGACTGCAATTGTCGGCAGTGTGCCGAGCCAGCTTCCGAATTCGATCAGAAGCGCGATCTCCAGGATCGGCATCACGATAAAAAGGGCAAAAATCACAAGCGACATGTAGGGCCTTTGGTGGAGTTCGCTGGTGTCTGGCGCGGGATCTGTGTTTTCCGGTGATGTGGCCAGCGGAGAGCCTTGGCCGACCACATGGCGCATCGGACGGTGTCTATATAAGGTGCGAGCGCTAAGCCGCGTTTGCAGATCAGTGCGCGTTCACTACGTAGGTGATGTTGCGGTGGTCTGAGACAACCCACGCAGGGTATCGGTTGCACCGCTTGTCGTTCGATGGTGCAGGCTCGGGTTCCAGCTCTGACGTTTGCCCCCGGCCGCCGCTGATCTCGAAACCAAACGTCAGAGCTGGAACACTAGCATCTTGGCAGCGCATCGCGATAGAAGCGGGGCTCAGCGGCAGCCTCGCCGTCTCACGCATATCACCTGACCCGCCGGACGCTGATAAGGCCGGCCTCGACGCCTTAGCCAGAAGTGGATGATCATGAGCGGAAGCACCGATATCGGCACAATTGTTTTTCTGGTTCTTGCCGTTGTGATCCTGTTCCGGCTGTTCAGCGTGCTGGGCCGGCGCACGGGTCACGAGCGCCCGCCGGCAGATGCGTTCACCGGCGCAGGCCAGCAGCGCGGCAACAACGAGGACGGCGATAACGTCGTGGCGATGCCATCTCGTTCGGAGGAGCCGGAAAAAACGCCGCAGGAGCGGATTGCCGAGGCTGAAGAGCGTGTGAACGACTATCTGCGCGATGACAACGAGGTGAAGCAGGGGCTTCTCCAAATCGCACGCAACGATCCTGACTTCGATCCAAAGATGTTCCTGAACGGCGCGCGGACGGCGTACGAAATGATCGTCAATGCGTTTGCTGAGGGCAATGCGAAGACGCTCGAGACACTGCTGAGTGAAGAGGTGTTCGAAGGCTTTGCGCGCGAAATCAAAGCCCGCGAAGAGCGCAACGAGCTGGTGGATACGGATTTCATCGGCATCAATCGCGCTGACATCGTGGACGCTGCTGCCAAGGGCGATGATGCGCACGTTACGGTCAAGTTCCGTAGCCAGCTCATCACGGTGATCCGGGACAAAAAGGGCAACATCATCGACGGCGACCCCAAGCAGGTGCGCGACGTGACGGACATCTGGACATTCGCGCGCGACATGAACGCCGCCGATCCGAACTGGAAGCTGGTGGCGACGCAGGCGGCCAACTGATCGCCATCAGCGTGACGATGGATTGTTGCCACATGCGGCGCAGCAAAGGGCCCTGACACCCATGACATCGCTCCGGCACATTTGGCGGGTGTTCTCTGGAGCGGGAGAAAAGCGCGGGCGTGATGGCGGGGGCGAACAAGTTCCCGAGGGCCGCGCCGCTTCGTCGAAATCCACGGGATCAGAAGTGGCGGGTCAGGCCGCCCAGGCGTCGCGCACGCGCACTCATGGTCCGTCTGGCTCAGGTCATTCGAGCGGCGCGCAACGGGCACCCGCGGCAGCCCCCACGCGCCGACCGGGATCTAACCGTACTTCAGGCAAGTCCCCTCACGATGGATCGCGTTCGGCCGGCGCCGATCCGCAGTATCCGTCGTCGCACGATGCCCTTCGCCACGGCGGGAACCGCGTGCCCGAGGTTCCTGACGCCACGCTGTGGAGCGAGTACGCCAAGGGCATCGACCCACTGAACCGGCCGGTTGACCGCGGACACTCCGGCACCGCACGGTCGCGGTCCGGGCCCCGTTCGAGCAAGCATACCGGTTCAAACGCCGCCCAGGGTGATCGCACGCGCCCTCAGGGGCAGGGCGCAAGACTGCACGGCGAACTCGATCAATTCCATGCCGCGATGGCCCGCCAGGGCGTCGTCCCGACGGCAAAGCCGCAAATCAGCGCCGGAAAAAAGCACAGCGAGAAGCCCACCCGCACATCAGCGGGACCGGTCGGCGATGGTGCCAAGCCAACGGCCGCAGCCCCGCCCTCACGGCGAAACGTATCCGCGCCTGTGGGGACAACGGCGGGATCAAGCCAGCGGCCGGCGCACAACAGCAGACCGGCACACCCACGATCACATCAAGGCGGCCTGGCCCACAATCACGCTGGCGCCCACGCTTCCTCCGCGCTGCCGGAAATGCCGCGTAAGCGTGCGCGGGCCATTCGGCGGGGGACGGAACGCCCGCAGCACTCCATTGATCTGCACGGCCTGAGCCGCGATGAGGCGAAGACTCGTCTCCTCGCCTACCTGAAGTGGGCGCAGGGCCAGGGCTTTCGCTATGTGCGCGTGATTACAGGCAAGGGGCGCTCACGCCCGGTGGAGCAGGCCCCGTTTTACGAAAGCCAGCGCGACCCGGGCCGAGGTGTTCTGCGCACCAGCGTGCCGCAATGGCTCGCCAGCCCCGCGTTCCGCACTCTTGTGGAGCATGCCACCACGCCCGCTGAGCGCGATGGCGGTGACGGTGCACTGGTTG
>CAZGNQ010000262.1:0-5454 GCA_964527285.1 uncultured Hyphomicrobiales bacterium
GCCGACAAGCGTCGAACGGGGAAAGTCGCCGGCGCCTCACTGACACTGTGCCGGTGTTCATGTTCGCTATTGATCAGATTGACCGTATCAACGGCGCTTTCGGTACTTCAGTCGGCGATGAGGTCATCGAAACCATCGCTGCACGGATCCGCGGCTGCCTTGAGCCGGGCATGGAACTTGCTCGCATATCGGGCAACAAATTCGCCGTGGCGTGTTGCCATCCTCCCATTTCAGGCGCGACCGATGACGGGTCGCAATGCGCCGCACTCGGGCGTGATGCTTTTCTCTCGGGCATGTTGCGTGCCGCTGGCGCATCCATGGTGGAGACGTCGCTGGCACCCGTGTCGGTCACCATCACCATTTCCGTTGGCGATGTCCCGTTGAACGCCACCATTGACGATCTGGACACCGTTCTGGAAAACCTGAGCGAAGTGTTGCGGACGCGTGGCGCTCACACGCGCAACTGCGTTTTGCCATCGGTGGATGCGACGAGCCAGTCGAATGCACGAGCGGAGCGTGGCGCACAGCTCAAGCGGCTCATGGATGCCATGGCTGCAAATCAACTGTGCCTGGCGCTGCAGCCGATCGTGGATTCCCGCACACACGAGCCAGTGCTGCACGAAGGCCTGCTGCGAATTGCGCTGCCAAATGGTGAACTGGTCACGTGCGGCCAATTCATCTCTGACGCGGAAGAGGCCGGGCTTGCCCGCTTCATCGACCGGCATGTGCTTGATCTCGGTCTTGCGTTGCTGCGCGAGCGGCCAAACCTCGTCCTGGCTTTGAATGTTTCCGCTCTGACAACCACAGACCCTGACTGGCTGGCCTACTACGTTGAGACGCTCAACGGGCGCCATGATCTCGCTCGCCGCCTCGTGATTGAGATCACCGAAACGGCGGGCCTGCAGGATCTCAATGCCGCCATCAGCTTCGTTGATGTCATCAAGGACAGCGGTGCGCGGGTTGCCATCGATGATTTTGGTTCGGGCTACAACACGTTCCTGAACATCAAGCACCTAGGCGTGGATATCGTGAAGCTGGACGGCAGTCTGGCAAACCTGAGCGGCGGATGTGAGCGCGACGACATCTTCATCGCGAAACTGGCGGAGCTTGCCGCCGGCCTCGGGTTATTGACTGTTGTGGAGCAGGTGCCTGATGCCAGCGCGGCGCAACGGATGGCGCGGTTGGGGATCGATTATCTGCAAGGGTATTACTTTGGCCGCCCGCAGGTCGCCGCCATTCCAAAGAACGCCGGCACAAGGGCTGTGGCGCCGTCGCCCGGGTCGGCGGCTGCGTCAACCGGGCACGCACCAGCGTGTGGTGACGAAACTCCCCTTAAGGCAGAGCGCACCGAGCCTGCGGTTCTGCGTCGAGCGATCGCGTAACAACAGAAGTGTGAACGCCAGACACCGACCCACGGGCGACCCGTGTGCAAGGCCGCGATGAGCTCTGCCCCGCCCGCGGTGCCGGGTGCGAGCACCATCAAGTGGGCACATGTCATTCGCGTTAAGTTGACAGCCGATCGAGCTTTTCCTGGATCTGCGCAAGCTGATCTTTCAGGTCGCTGATTTCACTGGAAGCTGTGCCGCCGCCCATCGCGCCGTTCGGGTTTTTCTCCCGCTTGCTGGCAGGCCGCCCCGCCGCGCTTTGGCCGGTCCCGCAATCGCAGAGGCCCGCTGCTGCGTCACGGAGCACTTGCTGGGAGATGGCGCTTTTTCGGGCTGCTTCGATGTGTGCGGGGGCGCTGCCGGCACCTGCTTCAGAGCCACTTTTCGCCGCCGCCCCGGTTTTGCCGCCGGTCGCCGTGTCTGCGGTGCCATCTGCCGCGGCGGCGGGAAGACCTGCAAGCGAGGTCATCATGGACATCGCGTGCTCGAACATCTCCAGATTGCGCTGCGTTTGTGCCTGGAGCGCGTCGATCGGCGACGCTGACATTGCGGCCTGCAGTTGTTCGCGATAGCGCACCTGCTCCTGGGCAAGCGTTTCCATCGACAGCTCGAGGTAGCTGGGCACAAAGCGCTCCATGCTGTCCCCGTAGAACTTGATGAGATGCCGCAGGAAGTTCACCGGCAGCAAGTTCTGACCCTTGCTTTCCTGCTCCAGGATGATCTGTGTCAGTACGCCGTGCGTCAGGTCTTCACCCGTCTTGGCGTCGATGACATTAAACTCCTGCTCGGCACGCACCAACTCTGCCAAATCGTCTAACGTGACGTAAGAGCTCGTACCCGTATTATAGAGTCGGCGATTGGCGTATTTCTTGATTGTGATTGTCTGCGGTTTGACGCGCGGTTTTTTCGCCATTCGACTGTTCCGTCGGCCACCCTGGCATGCCGCGCCGTTCGCGCGCTGCCTGTGCCGCCTCCCATAGTGTTCAGTTGTTGTGCACCCGTGAGAGCAGCACGCTGTGTCGCACAGTGGACCAAAATTCGATTGATGCATCGCATTTCTGACGGCTGACCGTGCGCCCTACCGCCGCGCACCTGCAAGCCGTCATGCGAACCTTCACGATGCCAGCATAGGCTGAAACTGGCGCAACAATCCAGGTGTTGCGATGCAAAAATAAGTGCGTGCGTTGCGGCATACCCCGTTGAAACGGTTGTGATGAAGGGCGTGTAATAAGCTCCATGTGATGGTCTTGGTCCCGCGCCAGTCCGGCTCGGCGGTCATGATCGTGATCGCTCTGGCCAACGACGATGCCGCCGGCAGCGCCCCAGGCTCTGCGCCGCGCCTGCTGCATGACTTAGCCGTGGGTCTGGGTTTCCTCGCGTTCCAAATCTGCCAAAGTCGCCGCCGACCGCGGTGCGTTTGCGGTGCATCAATGCGCCGGATGCGTGGCACTGTGAGGTGGATGCAAGCGGGGCGCCGCCGTGCCCGGCCCAGTGCTGCGGGCGCACCAAAGTGGCGCCATGCAACCGCCGCGCGGCCCGCCGCCTTTCGACATCGCCTGAAACGGACTTCCGATCACCGCCCACACGCTCAGTGAAGGAGCAACAAGATGTCATCAGCCACCACCCCGATTGTCATCGCCGGTGCCACACGCACCGCGGTCGGCGCGTTCAACGGTACGCTTGCCAACACGCCCGCCCATGATCTCGGCACGGCCGTCATGACCGAAGCACTGTCGCGCGCGAAAACGGGCGCCGGAGATGTGGGGGAGGTGATCTTCGGCCAGGTGCTGACCGCAGGCGTGGGACAGAACCCGGCACGTCAGGCCGCGATGAACGCGGGCATCGCAAAGGAAGCGCCAGCCGTCACCATCAACCAGGTTTGCGGATCTGGTCTGCGCTCGATCGCCATGGCCTATCAGTCGATCCGCAACGGCGATGCCAAGGTGGTGATCGCCGGGGGTCAGGAGAGCATGAGCCTTTCGACCCACTGCACGCACCTGCGCGCCGGCACGAAGATGGGCGACACGCAGCTCGTCGATACGATGATCAAGGACGGCCTGTGGGATGCCTTCAACGGGTACCACATGGGCGTCACGGCGGAGAATGTTGCCAAGGAATTCCAGATCACGCGCGATGAGCAGGACGCCTTCGCGGTTGCCTCGCAGAACAAGGCAGAGGCCGCCAAGAACGCCGGCAGGTTCAAGGACGAGATCGTTCCCTTCACGATCAAGACCCGTAAAGGCGAGATCGTTTTCGAGCAGGATGAATACATCCGCGACGGCGCAACGATCGACAGTGTCGGCAAGCTGCGCCCGGCCTTTGACCGCGAGGGCAGTGTGACGGCGGGCAACGCCTCCGGCCTCAACGATGGTGCCGCCGCCGTTGTGCTGATGAGCGAAGACGACGCGGCGGCCCGTGGTGTCGAGCCGCTGGCGCGCATTGTGTCCTGGGCGCATGCGGGCGTTGACCCCTCGGTCATGGGCACAGGCCCGATCCCGGCGTCGAAGCTGGCACTTGAAAAGGCCGGGTGGTCGATCGGCGATCTGGACCTTGTGGAAGCCAACGAGGCGTTCGCCGCCCAGGCCTGTGCGGTCAACAAGGGCGTCGGTTGGGACCCCGAAAAGGTGAACGTGAACGGTGGTGCCATCGCCATCGGCCACCCGATCGGCGCGTCGGGCGCCCGCATTTTCGTGACGCTTCTGCACGAGATGAAGCGCCGCGATGCCAAGAAGGGCCTTGCCACGCTGTGCATCGGTGGCGGCATGGGCATCGCCATGTGCGTGGAGCGCGCCTGATCTGGCTGGGCCTATCTGGCTGGACCTGGCGCTGAGCGCCGGTCCGGGATCTTAAGCGCGGCGGGAACGCGCGGCATCGGGTGCCCGGTGCCGTCGCGACGCCGCGAGCAACCGAGCCGCTTGGACGGTCAGGCGCCCCCAACCGGTTCAGTGCCCTCTACAATCCGGTGCACTCAACACTTCAGTGCCCTCGACGATGAGTGGGGCAAGCGAGTGAACCGGGCAAGCTGACGGGCACCGACCCCCGCCACACAAACAATCCGATTGATCATTCAGGGAGAGAAAATCATGGCACGAGTGGCGATTGTCACCGGTGGAACCCGCGGCATCGGGGGCGCCATTTCACGCGTCCTCAAGGCGCAGGGCCTGAACGTCGCCGCCAACTATGCCGGCAATGACGAGGCTGCCGCCAAGTTCAAGGATGAGACGGGCATTCCGGTCTTCAAGTGGTCGGTCGCGGAGTACGATGCCTGTGCCGCCGGGGTGAAGGCCGTTCAGGAGGCGCTCGGCCCCATCGACGTTCTGGTCAACAACGCTGGCATCACGCGCGACGGCATGTTCCACAAGATGACGCCCGAGCAGTGGAACGAGGTGATCAACACCAATCTCAACGGCCTGTTCAACATGACCCATCCGGTCTGGAGCGGCATGCGTGACCGCGGCTTCGGGCGGATCGTGAACATCTCCTCCATCAACGGCCAGAAGGGCCAGATGGGCCAGGCCAACTATTCCGCCGCCAAGGCTGGCGACCTTGGGTTCACCAAGGCGCTCGCCCAGGAGGGCGCCTTCAAGGGCATCACGGTCAACGCGATCTGCCCGGGCTATATCGGCACAGAGATGGTGCGCGCCATCGACCCGGAAGTCCTCAAGGCCAAAATCCTGCCGCAGATCCCGGTTGGCCGGCTTGGTGAGCCGGAAGAAATTGCGCGGATCGTGGCCTTCCTGGCCTCCGACGAAGCCGGCTTCATCACGGGCTCGACGATCACGGCAAACGGCGGCCAGTACATGGCGTGACGCCAGCAGCGGCGGGTGCGGGGTTGCCGCCGTCTGATGGCGGCCGCGTCGAACCCGTCACGGGCCGGTCTTGATGCCCAGCCAGGCCAATGGATTTGACGAGGGGGCGGGCGCGCGGTTCGGTTTCATCTCGGCCGCGTTCTTATTGCCACGTGCCCCGTTGTCATCCGGCCCTTTGTCATCCGCCCTTTTGTCATTCGGCCCGGCGGCGACCACGGGGCTTTCCGGCGGCGCGGTGAGATCAGGCTTCGCCGCCCCCA
>CAZGNQ010000263.1:0-5453 GCA_964527285.1 uncultured Hyphomicrobiales bacterium
CGTCGCGCTTATCCTTGTCGATCTCGATGACCTTGCCGTTGGGCGCGGTGAACTTGTCCGGAATGATCTTCCAGGCATAGTTCATCAAAACCTGCACCGACTTGTCGCTCAAATTGCCGTCCTGCGCACTGGCAGGCGTGGGCGCTCCGCCGGAGGCCATGACACCCGTCAAGCCCGCAATCACTACAAAATAACCGTAGCATTTCAGCATGTTGGAGACGCTGCCGCGCAGACTTGGAGCCCTCTGCATGCGCGTGCCAAGAATGAACATTGTCAACTGCCCCCAGTTTCATGGCTCGCGCACAGTTTCGCACGGCACGACGGCCAACCAAAAGTTAAACGCGGCAACACTAAGGCGCGCCACGGCCCTTCTTGTGGGTGTCTGTGAGCGAGGCGACCACCCCGCGCAAAGTGCGTACTTCCTGCTCTGTCAGGGGGGCACGCGTAAAGATGTTTCTCAGGTTCCGCACCATCAGTGCGCGCATGTGCTGTGCCTTGAAGAAGCCATGCGCGTCCAGCTCGCGCTCCAGGTGTTCAAGAAAGCCGATCAACTCTTCGCGCGTTGCGCGCTGCGATCGGCGCAGATGCTCGCCAGGCCCGGCAATGCCATCGGTGGCCGTGTGCCGGCCGATCGACGCAGCAGGCTCCGATTTGATCCACTCATAACCGATCAGCAGCACCGCCTGCGCTAGGTTGATGGAAGCAAAGCGCGGGTTGACGGGCGCCATCACAATCGCGTCGGCCAGCGCCACCTCGTCGTTCTCAAGGCCCGTGCGTTCAGGCCCGAAGATGATGCCGCAGCGCTCTCCGGCGGCCAACCGTTCGCGCGTCACCGCGATCGCCTGTTCGGGCGTCAGCACCGGCTTGACCATATCGCGCGCACGGGCCGTGGTGGCGACCAGGAACTGGAGGTCAGCCACGGCACCAGGGGTGTCTTCGTGCAACGTCACATTGTCCAGCACGCCGGGCGCGCCGGAGGCGTTGCGTTCGGCATCCGCGTTCGGCCAGCCATCGCGCGGTGCAACGAGGCGCAACTGATCAAGACCGAAATTCGCCATCGCCCGCGCGGCCGCACCGATGTTCTCGCCAAGCTGCGGGCGCACAAGGACGATGGCGGGCTGGGCCGACAAGGCTCGGTTATCGTCAGGGTCTGGCACATGATCGCTCATGGCAGGCCGATAGCGCGCAAGAACCGAAGTGAAAAGCGCAAGTGGCAGCCGGTGGGTCGTGGGCGGCAAAGTCAACTGAGGCACCGATAATGATATTATGGGGCTCTCGCCTCCAGCCAGCGGACACTGACCCCCATGCGCGCTGCCGTTTTCGATGCCTTCCGCGCCCCCTTGGAGGTGCGCGACCTGCCTGACCCCGCCTGCCCGCGCGATGGCGTGATCGTGGAGGTCCGCGCCTGTGGTGTCTGCCGATCAGACTGGCATGCCTGGAGCGGAGCGGACCCTGACGTGTCGGCACCGCATGTGCCGGGGCATGAATTGGCCGGCGTGATTGCCGAGGTGGGGCCGGACTGCCGGCGTTGGGTCATCGGTGCGCGCGTCACGGCGCCGTTCATACTTGGATGCGGGTCGTGTGCTGCGTGCGCCGGCGGCAACCCAACGGTCTGTTCGGGCCAACACGTGATCGGCTTTTCAGGCTTCGGCGCTTTTGCGGAACGCATTGCGGTCCCGCGCGCTGACTTCAATCTGGTTGCCCTGCCGCAGGACCTTTCATTTGTCGACGCGGCCGGCATGGGTTGCCGCGTGACGACAGCATTCCGTGCGCTTGTTGAGCGGGCGCGGCTCATGCCCGGGGAATGGCTGGCGGTGCACGGCTGCGGCGGTGTTGGGCTTGCTGCCATCAAGATCGCAACGGCGCTTGGCGCGGGCGTGGTGGCGGTGGATGTCTCGGAGGATGCGCTCGCCCTGGCTGCGGACTTCGGCGCAAACGTTGCGATCAACCCGCATCGAATTCATCACGTCGGCGAGGCGGTGCGCGATGTCACCGGCGGCGGTGCGCATGTTGCAGTGGACGCACTCGGCATTACGGCTACGTTCCATGATGCGCTGGCGGGCCTCAGGCCCATGGGGCGGATGGTCCAGATCGGCATGCCAACGGGCCCGCACGCCACGCCGGAAATCCCGCTGCTGGACCTCATCTATGCGCGCCAGCTCTCGCTCCATGGCACGCGCGGCATGGCGGCATCCGGCTTTGCGGGCCTGTTTGCGATGATTGCAGCCGGTCGCCTGAGCCTCAACGGGCTGGTGACGCGGCGCATCGCACTGCGCGACGCTGGTGCCGCGCTGGCGGAGATGGATGCCACCCAAGCCGCCGGCGTTACGGTGATCGATCGGTTCCAGTGACCGCGCGGCTTTCGATGCCAGGCGCTCACCATACCATTGAATTGATTTTTATGCGATTTATGGCTGGCCACACAGCAGTGCGCTCACACAGCCTAAACAATGATCACCCGATGTGCCGATTGAAAGACCAGGACCAGCAGAAGTGGTTTAGACCGGCTGCCTCGTTGCCGAATTCGTTAATTTCATCGCCGTTTTTATTAAGTTTTATGCAACCGCCAAGTGGTTTTATGCGCTGACCCGGTCATCCAGCGCGACAAGTTCCATGCCCATAAGATCTAATATTTGTGTATGTTTCGTAAAGAGCGAGAACGGCACCATCGCCGTGATCACCGCTTTGATCATGGTTCTGGTTTTTGGCGTCGTCGGCATGGCAACGGATTTCTCGCGTGGCAGCAATCTACGCTCGGAACTACAGTCCTCGCTGGACTCTGCACTGCTGGCAGCGGCCGTCGCGCAAAAAGATAAGAATGCAGACCTTGAAGCCATTGCTTTGCGACATCTTGAAGCGTCGTTTAACAAGGTCAAGCTCGGCGTCTCCGTAGAGCTTCTTGATTTCGCTAATGAGAACGGTCTGATTTCCGCGACGGCCCGCGTTTTGCTCGACAATACGGTAATGCCGGTCATGGGCAATGATGACATGATTGTTAATGTTTCATCATCGATCGCCTGGGGCACCGGTCCAGCCCGGATCGCCTTTGTCCTGGACAACACCGGGTCAATGGCAGGCACGCCCATTGAGGAGTTGCGGTCTGCAGCGACGGATGTCCTCACGAAGTTGGAAGACAGCGTCCTGGCAGACGACGCGCTTTACGTGGACATCGTCCCGTTCGCCGAATATGTGCGCATCGGACCGGACCACTGGACCAAGCCTTGGCTTGACGTCCCGTTGGATGAAACAGAAAGCTGGGAAAGTTGTACGGTGACCAATGCGACGGCATGTACCACTGAAGGCAGCGAGTATGTCGACGACGGGGTGACACGATCGTCCACCAGCACTGTTTGCCGTGTGCCGGACGGCGAAGACGAAATCACACAATGTACGTCCCAAACCTCCACTTATTCCTTCCAGGGCTGTGTGGGCTCATTGCATTCGCCTCACAATCAGGACCCCAGCCCACCGCCCGGTCAAAAAATTCCCGGCCTCTTGCGGGTTAATTGCCCAACGGCGATCGAGCCATTGACCACTGATTTCGATAAGCTGCGGACCACTGTGACGTCGATGAACGCGTCCGGTATGACGTACATGCCCACAGGTCTCATCTGGGGCTGGCGGCTGCTGAAAGACAGCGCCCCCTACGCTGCGCCGCGAGCAACCAAGGAGGACGAGCGCCGCATCCTCATTTTGATGACGGATGGGGCGAACACACGGTCACTCAACAATCCTTACCACGATGCGAGTGACATCACCGGCGCCAATGTTCTGACATCTGACCTTTGCACCGACATCAAAGCCGACGGGATTGAAATTTATACTCTGGCTTTCAACGTGTCCGATCCAACGACCACAGCGTTGCTGGAGGGGTGCGCGACGAACACTGCCACGCACGCCTATCAGGCCTCAGGCGCCGGGTCCCTTGCCGCAGCGTTTGAAAAGCTCGGCTTTTCATTGATGCGCATGCGGGTGGCGGGATAAGGAGCAAGCGTCTAGGCACGGTGGCATGCGCTGACACACCGAACGGCAGTGTGCGCAACAGGCCCGCTGGGTCCGCCACAGCCCCCCTTTGAAAGAGGCCAGCACCATGCGTCTGTTCGCTTCCCTCTGCCTCGCCACACTGCTGGTGCTGCGCCTGGTCCACCCAGCCGCAGCTTCGGATGCGACCTCTTCATCCGCCCGCTACGCCGTGAGCATTACGCTCAACTGGACGCAAGAGAACAACCCAGCGGAGTTCCCCTTCGGCGCGCACTGGTCACGGTTGCTCGCGGTGGCGCACACGGGGCGCTACGCGCTGTTCAACGATGGTGACACCGCGAGCAGCGGTCTTGCGCTCATTGCCACAAACGGCAGGACCTCGGTCCTGGAGGCGGAACTGGACGAAGTGCAACGCCGCAGGCGTGCCAGCGAACCGATCATCGTGCGTGGCATCGCTGGCGGTGCCGGCACTTTCAGTCTGCAGATCGATGTCTCGCAACGGTTGTCGCGCGTCTCGTTCGCAACGATGCTGGCGCCCAGTCCGGACTGGTTTGCTGGCGTGAGCGGAGCTGAACTCGCCGATGCCGATGGCAACTGGCGAGAGACCGTTTCGCTGCCGGTGTGGGTGTGGGATGCTGGCGCCGACAGCGGTGTAACGTTCCGGTCAGACAATGCACCGACGCAGCCGCGCCAGTCCGTCCGTCTGCTCACCCATCCCGCATTCCTGCAGGCCGACGGCTTGCGCCCCATCGGCACCGTCACCTTCCGGCGGCTTCATCCGGAAGCCGCTGCGCCTGCAGAGTAGTTGCTGCAAACGATCTCATGTGCCGGTTCTGACATTCTCTACCCAACGGCATCACGCCCCCGGACAGCCGTCAGACCCACAAGGAACACGAGCAACTTATCGTTTCGAGTCTCACTTGCGCGCGTGACGTTTGGTTTCGAGATCGTGACCGAACGTATGACGCGCCCCCCACTCGCGCCACGGCGCGGCGCGACCAGCGGCTCGGTGAAGTTTAAATCAGGCGCGTTTTGCTACACGCGCCGCATTAGCGTGAAACGCGTCGGCCGCGTGGCGCACTGGTTGCCCGCACGTCTGCCAGCCGTGCCTCGACGTCCGTGTTCCCACGCGGCGCCTGAACAGCCGGCCCCTTGGGCTAAAGGGCGCACGTGCGCGGTGTGAATGACCAACAGCCCAGGGCTGGGCTTTGTTCCACGCCCTGCCATCGCCTCACGCCGACGGTCTTCCATCCCCCCAACGTCCGGCTTCACCGCGCCTGCGCCCACCCCTATGGCTGCCCGCCAACCGACGCCCGCGCTTCGGGAACCACCCCGCGCGCTCACGCAAGAGAGGCCCCAGATGGACAAGATCAAAGTCGCCAACCCCGTGATCGAACTCGATGGCGATGAGATGACCCGTATCATCTGGCAGCTCATCAAGGACAAGCTGATCCACCCCTATCTGGACGTGG
>CAZGNQ010000264.1:0-5446 GCA_964527285.1 uncultured Hyphomicrobiales bacterium
CATCGGTTGTCGGGCAGCCGTTCGTAGCGCCCACATGGTACACCGTGCCGGGTTGGATGCTTGCCGTACAACCGGCAGCGAAAAACACGCTTGCGTTGCTGTTTGGCGTAACCATGACCTTGTCGCCGGGTTGCAACTTCACCGACCCGCTCACCGGCTGGAAGCCTTCGCCACGGTTAAGAAACACCTTACCGCTGGTGTCGGTGAGCATGGCGGCAGTCGCAGATGCTGTGAACGCAACAATGCTGGCAGCCGCAGCCATGGCTATGCTTGCCGCACGAAGTGATGAATGCGTCATGAGAGCCCCAATCCAATCCGTCGAAGTCGGCGGGGGATCGATAAGATCCGGGTGTGCCACCGCCGCTGGGCAAAGCTTTGCCACGATTCGCCGCTGTTCAATGGGCTCGCCGCCCGCCGCGGGCTGAACTGGACAGCCAAGTCGGCTTGAAAGACACGGACCGGCACGCGCACCGCTGCTTTATCGTTTCAACACGAAATGCTTAATGGGCGATTAAGCGGTGCTCAGCGCTGCAACACCGTGCTTGAGCCGTCGCAGTTGTTAGCCGGTGGCCAAGGGGGGATTGATGATTGATCTGCACTCACACATCTTGCCAGGGATCGATGACGGCGCGGCCGATCTGTCGGTTTCGCTCGACATGGCACGGGCGTTCGTAGATGACGGCGTTCAGGTGCTGGCCGCAACGCCCCATATTCTGCCTGGCGTCTATCACAACACTGGCCCGCAGATCCGCAATCACGTGGCCGCCCTGCAATCGTCGTTGAGGGAACATGGCATCGCGCTCCAACTCGTCCCGGGCGCCGACAATCACATGGTACAGGATTTTGCAGGGCAGTTGCGGGCCGGGCATCTCCTGACTTTGGCGGACACGCGCTATGCGCTGGTTGAGCCGCCCCACAACATCGCGCCGCCCCGTTTGAAGGAGTTCTTCTTTGACATCCAGGTGGCAGGCTTTGTCCCCATACTGACCCACCCAGAGCGCCTGCGTTGGCTGGGTGACCACTTCGCCACCGTGCGCGAAATGGCGCGCGCCGGTGTGTGGATGCAGATCACGTGCGGGTCGGTCACCGGCAAGTTCGGCAAGCGACCGCAGTTCTGGGCGGAGAAGATGCTGGACGAGGGGCTTGTGCATATTCTCGCGAGCGATGCGCATGACACCGAGCGCCGACCGCCGGCCATGACCGAAGCCTACCATAAAGCCATTTCGTTCGTCGGCGAGGACGAGGCCGTCAACCTCGTTTTGACGCGCCCGCAGCAGGTCCTGGCCGATGCGCCGCCAAGTGATGTGGCCCCGCCCGTCGGGCTTGGCCTGCGCCAAAGCAGCCGCGCGCCGTCGTCACCGGGAAAGGGTGCCCGCGGTGAGAAGCCGACTGGGCTGGTCGCAACCATGAAGCGGATGTTCGGCGCGAACTGAGCCGTTTGGCTGCTGTCGCCCATAATTCATTGCACCCGACGGGTGCGTCCGGTTGCGGGCGGTTCGGTCCCGTTCACCTTTTATTGAGGCGGGCGGGCGTTGCGCCCGCTGGCAGCCTGGCAACCGCGCAATCGGCTGTAGCAGCCGCTGGCGTCACGGCTGTCGGCTGTCGACGCCTCTTGGGGCGCGAAACGTGAGCGCCAGTCACAAGCTGTCGTGCTTGTCATCATCCGCACCGCTGCTAATATATCGGCGATCGTTGATATGTCAGGGAGTATGACATGACTGACTCGGATACGGCACACCGGCCCTTCAACGTGTTGTTCCTGTGCACCGGAAATTCGGCGCGCAGCATCATGGCTGAAGCCATCATCAATCGCGAAGGTCTCGGCAAGTTCAGTGGTTTCAGCGCTGGATCGCAGCCGCGCGGTGATGTCCACCCGATGACGCTGGAGCTGCTGCGGAACTTCAATCACGACGTCGGCGGCTTGCGCTCCAAAAGCTGGGATGAGTTTGCGCGCCCGGACGCGCCCGCCTTGGATTTCGTCTTTACCGTTTGCGACAACGCGGCCAACGAGGTTTGCCCAACGTGGCCCGGTCAGCCAATGACGGCGCATTGGGGCGTGTCAGATCCGGCGGCCGCTGAGGGCACCGAGGCCGAGCGGCAGTTTGCCTTCACCGATACCTATCGCATGTTGGCGCAGCGTATCTCGATCTTCGTGAATTTGCCCATCGCGAGCCTTGATCGGCTGTCACTGCAGAAGCGCCTCGACGAGATCGGCCAATCATCGCAGGCAAGTTCGCCCGCTCCGGCGGTCGCCTAGTGGTTCGGTTCTGCCATTTGGTTGGCCTCGGCGTCATGCGCGTGAGCAAATGGCAGAACCATCAAGAACACGAGCGGCTTCCAAGAGACGCGAGGCATGGCGGCCCGACAGAATGATTGGCCGCCGGTTGACTTCCGTTCGATCCCGCAACCAACGCGCCCGTCTGCCGGACGGTTACCCTCGTTCAGGGACGCCCCTTGCGCTCTGCGCTGCGGTGACGGCAAATGCCCCATCAGCGGGCGATTGCGACCACATTCCCGCGCCAATCTGCCCGTCAGCGGCGGTCAAGCGCTGCCGAGGGCGCGTGCGCGCGCAGTTTCTCAGGCGGGAAGCGGAACCGGAGATGGACACAGTGCAGAATTTGGCCAGTGGGCGCCCATCGGCACGCCCAACAGCAAGGCGTTTTCCCCCGATCGGCATAGCTGCCGCGCTGATTGTGACGGCGATCGTGGCCATGGTCACGGCGGCCGGCGCCCCGGCGCAGGCTCAACTCGCAGGTTACATTGAGATCGGCACTGAAACGATCCGCGATGGCATTGACCGGCACGTGATCAACGTCGCCCGGCGCGAGGGTGGTTTTGAGGGCCTCAAGATTCGTGTCGCCCGTGGCGGTGTGTTGATCCAGAAGCTGACGATCGAGCCTCAGAATGGCGCCGCGCAGAGTTTCCGCGTCACGCGGTTCATGGAAGAGGGTCAGGAGACTGAGGTCATCCCGCTGACCGGACCGCGCCGTTTCCTCAAGACCATCACGCTGGAGTATGGCACCATCGACGTCCGCGGGCGCGGCGCTGAGGTGACGCTGTTTGCCAAGCCCGTCACCCTGACCGACGCTGAACGCGAGCAGATCGCGCAGCGTGACCGCGAACGCACCGAGGCGCGCCGCCAGGCCGCGGCTGAGGCACGCCAGCGGGCTCGTGAGCGCGAGCGGGCGCGCCGGCGGGAACAGCGCCGCCAGACGGCACGCGCGCCGGACACTGCGGCTGCCCCGGACGCCCCAAACGCCGTTGAAGACCGCCGGGCGCAAGACGAGCCGGTGATCCGCCGCCGTGCGCCGGAACCGCTCGACCGGGATCGCACGCGTGACGAGCGCCGGGTGGCGCGCTCGGCACCGCGCGGCCGCAATCCCTTCCTTGACGACGATGACACGGCGGGCCGCCGCGCGCCGGAGCCGCGCGACCGTCGACGCGCTGAATTCGATGACCGGGACGAAAACTTCGACGATTTTGACCGCAGTGCCCGCAGCGACCGCCGTGGTCCCGTTGATCGTGCCCGTCCGGACGACGATGCCGCTGAACTGGTGGTGGTCGGCACGCTCAACATCCGTGGCAGCCGCGATGCCGACGATCTGGACCTGCGTGGCCAGCGCCGCTTCAGTGCCGTCGCGATCCAGGCGCGTGGTGGTGCCGTGCGCATCCGCGAGATCACCGTGCGCCTCGCAGACGGTACGCGTGTGCGCACCGGGCCGGCGGGTGTTCTGCAAAGTGGCGATATCACACGCATTTTCGAGCTGAACAGGCTGGGGCGTGCGGAGCGTGTGCTGGAGGTCACGGTGCTGGCGGATGCGCTTGCCGTGAGCGGCGGGCGCACGGAGCTGGTCGTCTTGATGCGTGAGGAGCGCCCGGTGGACGACCTGTTTGCAGATCGCAGGGGCCGCGCTGGGGATCGCCGCGCGGATCGCCCAGCAGATCGCCGGTTTGATGATTTCCGCGACGACGGCGACTTCGACCGTGGTCGTAACGCGCGCAACGCGCGCGACGCGCGGCCTGATCGGCCCCGGGGCAATGTCGTTGTTGGGGGCTTTCCCGAGTTGTCGCGGGCTTGGACATCGCTTGGCGTTGCCCGACAGAACCGTCGCCGCGCGCGTCTGGTTGTGCCGGTTGGCATTGACGTCGGTCGGCTCAACGCCATGCTGTTCCGCGTCACTGGCGGCGATGTTGAGATCAATCGCGTTCGTGTGCGCTTCGGGCGTGGCCGCCCAGGTGTCTTCACGCTCGACCGTGAGTTCGCAGACGGGGACCAGTCACCTGTCTATGCCCTCCGCCGCGCTTCACCGGGGCGCTTCGTGCGTGAAATCGAGCTGGAAGCACGTGTGATCGGGCGAGGCCGCCCCGACGTGCGCATCGAGGTGATGGGCCGGCGCGCCAGCGATTTCTGATCGGGCGCTCCCCCGTCCCCTGCTGCTTCACGCGCGCCCCGCATCGCCGGGGCGCGTTTTTTTGTGTCTGATGATTGTCGCGCCCGGACGGGCGGGGCATCGTTGTGGCCGGTACGCCCTTCACGATGAAACAGGCCAGCCGCAGCCGATGGGCCCCAGGGAGGATGATCAGCCATGGACGTACGCGCCGCCGTAGCCGTTGCACCCGGCAAGCCGCTCGAAGTGACAACCGTCCAGCTCGACGGGCCGCGCGAGGGCGAGGTGTTGGTGGAGCTGAAAGCAACCGGCATCTGCCACACCGACGAGTTCACGCTGTCGGGCGCCGATCCGGAGGGCTTGTTCCCGGCCATCCTGGGCCATGAAGGCGCCGGTGTGGTCGTCGACACGGGGCCCGGCGTCACATCACTGAAAAAGGGCGATCACGTCATTCCGCTCTACACACCGGAGTGCCGGGAATGTGAGTACTGCCTCCACCCCAAGACCAACCTCTGCCAGAAGGTGCGCGCCACGCAGGGCCAGGGCCTGATGCCGGATGGCACCTCGCGCTTTTCAGCCGGTGGGGACAAGATCCACCATTATATGGGCACCTCCACGTTCGCCAATTTCACGGTGCTGCCGGAGATTGCGCTGGCAAAGGTACGTGAGGACGCACCGTTTGAGAGCATCTGCTACATCGGGTGCGGGGTGACGACGGGCGTCGGCGCTGTCGTGAACACGGCCAAAGTGGAGCCAGGATCGAATTGCGTCGTCTTCGGCCTCGGCGGCATCGGCCTCAATGTGATCCAGGGCCTGCGCATGGTGGGCGCGAACATGATCGTCGGCGTCGACATCAACAATGGCCGCAAGGAGTGGGGCGAGCGCTTTGGGATGACGCATTTCGTCAATCCCAAGGATGTCGAGGGCGATCTGGTGCCCTATCTTGTGGATCTGACCAAAGGCGGCGCGGATTATTCGTTTGAGTGCATCGGCAATGTGGACGTGATGCGCGCTGCGCTCGAATGCGCCCACAAGGGCTGGGGCGAGAGCATCATCAT
>CAZGNQ010000265.1:0-5438 GCA_964527285.1 uncultured Hyphomicrobiales bacterium
CTTTCTTGCGCTGCGCTCGCGTGCCACGTCTGACCGCGTTGGCGCCATATACATGCGCTTGCCCAACGTTCAGGTGGACGTCCAGCTTTGGTGGAAGCGCGGAACTTCTCTCTAACTCCTTGTTTGCATTCATCTTGCGCTTCAGGTGGTCCCGCCAGAAGCCGAAGCACTTTCAGGCCGAAGGAGCGCCCCCATGGCTGAACTGACACAGGCCGGCCAAACACTGATCGCCGACATGGCCCGGCGTCATGGCGTCAGCGAGGATGCCGCGCTCACGGTCCTGCGCGCCGTGGCCTCTGGTGGCGGCACCCAGGCGCAGTTCAACCATTCAGAACTTGGCGGCATGGGCCAGTGGTCACTCGGCGGCATGACCATGGTCGGCGACATGTTCAACAACGCCCTCAAGTCGACCGTTGACAGCCTGTGCTCTGAAGCCTCCAACGCCCTGGCGCAGGGCAACGTGTTTGCTCCACCGCCGGCTCCGTCCTTTCAGCAGGGACAACAGCAAGGCGTGGGCACCGGGCAGGGCCAGTACCAGGGCGGTGGTGGCCAGATGCAAATGCAGGGCGGCGGCGGCTTTGGCGGTGCGATGGGCACCGGCACAAGCCTGTTCATCCCGGGCGGCGCGACCTCGTGGTGGCCGGCCGACCTCGGGCAGCCAGCGTCCACCGGCGCGCAAAACGACATGCGCTACGCCCACTTTCCCCAAGCACAGCGCCTCGCAATCTCTGTGGGCGGCGCGGTCACCGTTTATGACACAGGCACGCACCAGATCGGCGGCTTCGGTCAACAACAGGGCGGCGACCAGTCACTGACGTTCACCAGCCAGTTTGGCACCGTGCGGGTGGCTGATCTGCCTGTCGTGTCGCCTGGCATGGGGCCAGGAATGGGTTCAGAAACGGGATCAGGGACCGCAAACGGTGATACCGCAGCGTCGTCTTCGCAAGGCAACAGCAGCCCGCAAGCGGTTGAGCCCCCGTCAGCGCAACTCCAGGCCCCTCTGCAGACCGCAGCCAACAGCAACGAAGCGGCGCCTGGCGACCAGGGCGCGGACCCGGCCACCGGTTGGCAGGCGCAAGGCAACGTCGCTCCCGCCGCGGGCACCGATGTGAGCAATCAGACGGACGCTGCAAATCCTGCCGCGGGTGGCCCACCGCAGGCCCCAACGACACAACCCCATGCGCCGGCCAGCCAGACGGCACACGCCCAAGACATCATCGCCACCATCGAACAGTTGGCCGCGCTGAAGGAGAAGGGCGTGCTAACCGAAGACGAGTTTAACACCAAGAAGACGGAGCTGTTGTCGCGCCTGTGAGCCTGCGCTGGCTCGCGGAGCAATGCCGCGCCACCTTGATGCTGACCCCGGGACAGGACGGGGGGCCGCGGACCCAATAAAGCGGCGGGTCACGCAATGCGCAGTCATGGCTAGTGAGCTGAAGTGCCGGAGCATTTTTCAGCGAAGCGGTTCGCGGAGCGGCATTGGAAAACGCTCAAAAACAACAAGCTAGAGCGATTGAGGCGAACCGAAGTTCGTCGAAAGCGCCGCAGTCACGCCGTGGTGCAAAGCCCCTGAGGTGCGAGCCGTCATTCGACCACGGGCCCGAACAATCAAGCGCCAGATCCGTTGCTCGTTCGTTGAGGCCAATCGGCTTGACGGCGGGTTGACCGACCAAGACAAACCCAAGTCGGCCTCACTCCGCTGCAGGTTTTACCGAAGACACGCCGTCGCCGTCGTACGCGCTGCCGGAGCCGTTTCGATAAACGCCATTGCCGGCGGTCGTGGCAACCGAGGCGTCCGAGCCGGTGCGATGACGGAACAGGTCGCGCGGCGTGTCGGGTTCAGCCGGCGAACGGGCGGGGAGCGCCGGAACCTCGTTGACGGACCCGGCGGTTTCGCCCCTCGCACTCCCGGCGGCGCTTGCTGAGCGCGCCGCAAGGCCTTGCGCACTGCCGGCCGTAAATGCCGCGGACTTGTCATCGTGCGCCGACCCGGGCGCAAGCGGTGGCGTCGAAGACTTCAGAGCGCCGATACCAGTTGCGCTGTCAGCGCTGTGGTGACCTGCATCGGCCACCATGCCGTCGCGGCCGTCGCCCTGCCCCGACGCATCACTCTTGTCGGTGCCCGCACCCCCATCGGAGCGCTCAGGGCCCGTTGCGCCCGAGCCACCGAAGAGCTGCGTTGCCACGTGCCCGATCTGTCCAAACAGGCCACGCCGCGCGGCGCTGGACCGCTCGGCGGCTGAGGCGTCTTCTCCGGCCAAAGACCCGCTGCCCTGCTCCGCAGTCCCATCGTTCAGCCGATGGTCGCCCGCTGCATCCTGATCGCCCGTTCCCTGACCGTGGCCCGGCGCAAGTGCATCGGCCAGAACGCCCGTTAGTGGATCGTCCAGCGTTCTTGCGCTCGTCACATCCTGCGTGCGCGACAAACCACGTGTCGTGGCATCGTGCGTTTCGGCCGTGCGCCCCACAACACTATGGGAAGTCACCGTTCCCTCACCGCCAACGTGGCCGCTGTGGCCGTGTGTCGAACGCAGACGATCGTCCACAGACACCGAGCCCGCTTGTTCGCGCGCCGCGGTGCCGGCGAGCGTCGAACCTGGTCCGTATGCGCCTGCGCTGTGGTCGTCGACCCGTGTGGCAGCGCCCTGATACGGATGTTCAGCGGTCGTGCCCACGGACCCGTCCGAGCCAGCCCCACCTGCGGCTTGGTCCGAAGTGCGAGCGAACGTGCTGGCGACGTCATGGCCGCGTGTTTCCAGGATTTCGGCGTCAGCCGCACCGGCCGCCGCCTCGGCCGCTGCCCGCCGCTCCGCTTCCGCACGGCGAACGCTCTCACGGTAGTAGGCTTCAGCATACTCGGGCAGTTCAACGACGGCGCGAATGGCCCGGGCCAACTCGCTGTCACGCTCTGGCTCAAGCCCCTTCAGCACATCCACAAGGTAAGTGAGGATGTAATCCTGCGTCTTGACCATCGCGGCCTCGACCTTCTCCACCGCACCATGGGCACGGTAGGTCGCGTCGATGTCGAGTTTCGCCTCGGCCTCACGCACGAGCGGCAACGCTGTGGAGGCCAGTGTCTCGAAGTGTGCCGAGCCAATCAGCCGGCCATGTTGGCCCTGCCGGTCGATGCGCGTGCGCAGGAGCTGCAGGAGTTGGAAGTCCTCGCTCTTGTTCAATTCCCGCTCAAGCAGCGCGTAGAGCTTGCGGCAACGCTCCAGCGTCTCATCGAAAGCGGGACGCGTTGGCCGCTGGATCTGTCCAGTGCCTGCGTCGGCGGCGCCCGGCTGATCTGCCGGCCCGCCGGACACTCTGGCTTCTCCTGCAGCGCCTTTTGCGGCGTGCGCCTGTTGTGCAACGCCAGCGTGCTGCGCTCCGGCCTCACCCGGCTTGCCGGCGCTCCGGGCCACAGCGTAAACCGGCCGGGCCTGCGCCTTGCCAGCCCCGCCTGATGCCGCAGCGGCTGCCTGGTCTTCAGCCTTGTCGTCGGGCTTTGGCTTGGGCGGTTGGTTTTGAATGATAAGCTTTTTCAGCATTTGGCCGGCTTCGGACTTCCGGTCCGCCGCAAAGGCCTCCAGCACGATGCCGCCCGTCACTTCCTTCAGGCCGCGCTTATCGGCAAGGCGCGATGCCTCTGCCATGATCCGCCGCAGCGCCTGGCCGGGCCGAGGCAGCACGGGCAGCTCCAGAGGCTCAAGGGCGGCGCGCGGCGCGTCGATCGCCGCGGCCTCGCGTGCCACACCTTGGGTCGGTTGCCCTTGTGTCAGCTGCCCTTGTGTTTGCGCCTGGCTTTGGGTCTGCGCCTGGCTTTGGGTCGGGGCCTGCATCTGTGCCGGCGGCTCGTGGTGGCCGAGCATGCCGTGATCCTGTGCCACCGCTGACCCGAGAGCACCGGCCTGGCCTACGGACTGGGCGAACGGATCGAATGTGCCTTGCGGCGCGTCGTGGAATTGCCCATGCGGCGCACCGCCATGCGCCTGCGCGTGACCATACGGGTCGGTGTGGGCCGATGGGCTGGCGTGCGCGGTTGTCCCGTGGCGCTGCCCGTGCGGGTGGCCGGCGGGGTCCGACGGAAACGATGCCGGCTGCCGCTGCTGCGGGAAGGGCGCGGACGGGCGCTGCGGCACGGACTGCCCAATGCTGCGGTTGGGATCATCACCCGCCGTGCCTGACTGGCGCGCATTGGCGAGGGTCGGCGGCGCGCCCGGGTCGCGGCGCATGCCCGTATTCATTGCCTGCTGATCAAAAGCCGGATCGCCGGCGACGTGTTGTCCTGGGCTCTGCTGGACTGTGCGCTGTTGGCCGGGAGCCTGAGCACGCGCCACGCCGGCGCCGGAATTGAGGCCTGGCTGGATCACGCGGCCTTGCGCCGTGCCCTGACCGGCCAACCGACCGGGAGCGTGGCCGGGCTGACCGCCTGCCAGCGAGGTCGATTGCTGTGTGCCGGTTCCATCGGCTGGTCCGGCGCTCGGGCCCGTACCCGGCGCGGTCTGCCCCTGAGAGCGGAACGGCGACGGGCTCAACGTGCGGCCTGCGCCATTGCGAGGCGCCATGGCCTGCTGCTGCGGGCTGCGCTGTGCCTGCATGGGCCGCCGCGACACCGATGTGGTGGCCTTCAAGATCTGCTTGAGCGACGGGCCCTGGCGCTCATCTGTCGGCATCGCGCCGTCCAGCTCTTGGGCACAGTAGGACCGCACATCCCCCCACCGCACGCGGGAGTGGGCCAGGAAGGTGATGGCGTCCGGCTCGTGTGTGAGCGCTGCAAGCAAGTGCTCGGGCTGGACCTCGCGGTCTCCTGCGAGATCAGCGGCCGCGAACGCCTTTTCCAATGCCTCGTTCAGGCCATCCGATGCGGGCAGCCAGCCGAGCAGATCTGTCACATAACCGGTCACAAGGACCTCCACCATTGCGCAAACGCGCGACTTCAGCGAACGGCGATCCGGCCTGTTGTTCCAACCACTTACTTATAGGTGCAGTTTCAACGTTTTGACAGGCGGAAATGACGTTTTAATTGCATTTGCAATGGGTGTTGTGACCAGCGACATGGCGCGTGGCCGCTCAACCGTCTCACACAACCGGTGGAACCGGCAAAGCCCCTCACGAACCCTTGCCAGCGCCGGCAAAACGCGACACGCAACCGCCCACCGCAGAGCCCCGCGCCCCCGGCCCGAATGCGTAATCGCGCGGGCGGGCCCGCGCATCGCCTCGCCTAAGCGATCCCCGGAGAGCCGCCGATGTCCGAGACCTCAAGCCCCGACGCTCAGGCTGTGCAGCCGACCGTTGCGCCCGAACTCATTGCCCACGCCCGCACACCCGCAACGCAGGACATGGCGCGCGCACGCGGGTTGTCGGACGACGAGTGGGCCCGCGCTTTGGAGATCGTCGGGCGCGCACCCACGCTCACAGAGCTCGATGTGATTTCGGTCATGTGGTCGGAGCAT
>CAZGNQ010000266.1:0-5381 GCA_964527285.1 uncultured Hyphomicrobiales bacterium
CCCGGCCGTGATCTCGCGCGCGACGATTGACGTGATGAGGTAGCCCGAGATCACAAAAAACACGTCCACGCCAATGAAGCCGCCGCTTGGCCCCGGCACGCCTGCGTGGTAAAATACAACCGGCAAAACGGCTACAGCCCGCAAACCGTCGATGTCGGCGCGATACTTCATTGGCCCACTCGCCATTAAATTGAATTATTCAACCAGAGGAAGGTGCCGTGTTAACGCGGCTATTGATGTCTGGTTTTGAAACTGAATTGCCGAAAAATGCCAGCCGCGAATTTGATTATGGGAACATTCGATAAGACAGCGGTTGGAGCCTGTTTGGCGATCGCGTCAGGCTCTCGCATTCGCGCATCCGGCCACATGGACAGGCGCCGCACTGGCGTGGTTCACTTGCAAGGAGTGAGATCGGCCGGTCGCAACGACCGGTCACGACGGCTCAAGCGCAGGACAGAGCAACGAGGCGGGACATGGTGCAGCAGCATTTGGCAGGTCGATGGACACGCGCAGGCTGGCAAGCAGGTGCGGCGATGCGGGCCGCGGTGGCCATCTGCGCGGTGGCGATGTTGGTGCCGGCGTCTCTGGCCCACGCTGCGCAGTGCACGCGCGCCGATGTCGCTGAGTTGTTGCGGGCAGGCTGGATCGAGGCCGATGCACGCGACAAGATCGGCTATTATGCGCGCCGGATGGAACGCTATTACGACCGCCGACGCACAACGCGCCGCGCCGTTCTGCGGGAGATGCTGGACTTCCAGGACACCTGGCGCGACCGGGATTACCGGCTGATCAACGTGCGCAGCGTGCTGGAGGAAGACACGGCCCGCTGCACCGCCAAGTTCACGTATCGCTTTTCCGCGTATGATCCCTCCCGGCAGCGCGACAGCACAGGCGTTGGGGAGGCCACGATCATTTTTTCCATGGACCCGGAGCGCGGGACGCTGCGGCAGATCGTTGCTGAATACGGAGATGTGCTGTGCCGCGGACGCCGCGCCTTCCGCCGCGAGAGATGTAACTAGGCCATGATGGACGACGAAAGCCGACCGGCGGCACACGAGCACAGATCGCGCGTCACGGCCCTGGAAAACGATATCGATGATGGTGGTCCGCTGTCGGACACCTCAATGCGCGACACCGATTGGCCCGCCGCAGTGGCCACCACGGCCGCCGCGCCGGAGCGCCGGATCTTGCTTGCCGGGCTCGAAGCTCCGAAGGGCTGCGACATCGACGCCTTGTTTCTCGAACTGATCGACGCCGCGCAGCGCGGTGGCGCGCGCGTCGGCGGCCTTGTTCAGGTGGGCCAGGACGACGGCGCCACGCATGCTGGCTGCGACACCGGCCTCGCCCTCCTGGACGTCAGAACCGGGGCGCGCTTTAACATTTGGGAGAACCGGGGTCGTGCGGCCTCCGGTTGCCGTCTCGATGAAAACGGCCTCGTTGCGGCGGGAACGGCGCTTGATGCCGCCATCGCCGATGGCGTGGACCTCCTGGTCATCAACCGGTTCGGCAAGGCAGAAAGCCTCGGTCGTGGGTTTCTGAGCCAGTTCGCCGATGCGGTGGACCGGGAAATCCCCACGTTGACCAGCGTACGCGCGCCATACCGCGATGCGTGGGACACATTTCACGGCGGGTGTGCCGAGGCGCTCGCCTGCGATCGAGATCATGTCGAGCGTTGGATCCGCAGCGCGGTTCGACGCACGATGGCCGATCAATCCATCGCCAGCTGACACGATGTGGCCTGTCGCCGGGAGGTGATCGGCCGTGCAGCCCAACACGCGGATCAACGGCGCGCGCTTCGTAGACGACCGCGGCACGCCCGGCCAACATGTCTCACTGCGGAACTGTTGGCGACACACATTCGGCCACACCGGCATGCCTTCCAGCGCAATGTGGACGTTCACTTTCCGCTCTTTTACCGTGTAGACGTCTATGTCTTACCGTCGGATGCGCAACTGTTAGTTGACGTTGACGTCAGTGGGCGATACCGGCGAGATCCAGGTCAGCTTAGTCCAATCAATCATATCAACGATTCTTGATAACTCAGGTTGATTTTGTATACAAAGTCGGTGTGTTGGCCTACGCCCGGCGGAGCAACGGCGGTTCTCAGGTGAACAGTTGCCTCAAACCCGTTGTGCGCAGTTAGAAGCAGGCCCCACGGATAACGCTTTCGTGAAGCGTTCTCGCGGAGCTTCAAGGACGATGAGAAGAATATGCGACTGACCACTTTCACCAGCTATGCGCTTCGCACCCTCATGTTTGCAGCCGCGCGTGGTGACCAACTCAGCCGCAGTCATGAGATTGCGGAAGCATTCGGCGCCTCCCGCGCACACCTGAACAAGTGCATCTACGAACTCGGACAGTGGGGTTATCTCAAGAACGTACGCGGACGGCACGGCGGGTTCCGGCTGGCCAAGCCACCGCATGAAATCACGATCGGCGAGGTGGTGCGGCGCACGGAAGAGCGGGTTCATCTGATCGACGATATGGATCAGCGCGCCTTGGACTCCGAGCTCACCAACTACTCGAAGCTACGCGATACATTCGACCGGGCGTGGACGCAGTTCATGGATGAGTTGGACGCCGTCACCATTGCCGACGTGGCCGCGAACCCACAGGCACTCGATCGGCTCTGGTCCGTCGCTGCCAGCGAAAAAACGCACTGAGACGCCTCGCGTTGGCGATGGACGACGAGTGGATGCAAGGCGAACCGGGGAGGGCAGGACCGCTCACTGATCGCCGGACCCCGCTTGAGCCGCCGCACGCGCGGCCTCATCCGCTGCAAGCACCAATTCCGACACCGGCGTTTGCGCACGGCGCGCTTCACCCATGATGCGGAACATCAGCGCCGCCCACGCCGCGTGCGCTGCCGGGGGTGGGATGAGTGCTGCGTCGGCACACTGCCGGCACAAATAGTCCATTGCCGGACGCCGCAGGCCCCAGATCGCCGGCCCTGCGATGATCACCGCGTCACCAGTGTCATAATGACCGTAGGACCGCTGCCAGGCGCGTGTTCCGGTCAACCAGTGCACATCCGTTGAACGATTGAAACGATCCACGACCACCGGCCAACCCATCGGACGCGCGATCAGGATAAGGACGTCGCGCGGATAGCCGAAAGCGCCGCGCTCCGGCTCACGCGCCCACTTCGGCGCGAAAAACATGACCAACTCAATCTTGTGGTGAACGCACGGGCCGTCATCGCCAGCTTGTTGGCGCCGCGAGGTTAAGCCCAGCCGGCCGCTTCCACCAGCGCGCCAAATGGCGCGAATGTCACGGCAAGCCCCATTGCGACGCCGGCCACCCGTTGCCACGTCGCCCGCGCACCAATCAGGCCGTGTGAGATGAACGCGAGACCGATGGCCAGCTTGGCTGCCGCGGCAAACGCGAGGACTGGCGTTGATGCGACGGCGATCAGTTCGGGATTGGCAATAATGCCCAACGGAATGACATACAGCCCGACCCCCAGCACCATGGCCGACAGCGCCACCCGCAACCAGTTCTCGCCCACCATGCCGGCCGCAATGAACACGGCACCGCACACGGGCGGCGTTATGGTCGACAGCAAGGCGAACCAGAACACGAACAGGTGGGCCTGAAGGATCGGCACGCCCAGTTGTTCAAGTGCTGGCCCTGCCACCGAGACGCAAATGACATAAGCTGCGGTGGTGGGCACCTCCATGCCCAGCAGCAGGCAGGCAAGCGCGGTTAACAAAAGGGCCGGCCAGAGCGCGCCACCGGCCGCTGACAGGATCAGCGATGTGATCTTGATGCCGAGTCCGGTCTGCCCCAGGACACCGATGATGATGCTGGCGCACAGGATGATCGACGCAATGACGGCGATCTGTTGGCCGGCATCGACGCACGCCTTGCGCAGGCGCTGCAGCGTCCGCCTCAAGTCAAACGTGCCGGCGGCATCGGTCAGCAGAAGCAGCGCCGCCACCAGGATCGCATTGGCCGCGGCGTATTGCGGCGTGTAGCCACCGACAAACATCCTCTCAAGAAGCACAGCGAACGGCAGCAGGAAAAAGCCGGCCGTGATCGCAACGGTGCGCTGGTCCGGCATCAGGGCCGCGTCGACGCCACTTAGGTTGTATCGACCCGCAAACGCGTTGATCCCCACCCATACGGTGAAAAAATAAAGAAGGGCAGGCAGCGTGGCAGCCGCGATGATGCCGGTGTAGGGCACGCCGGTCAGCTCCACCATGACGAAGGCGCCGGCACCCATCAGCGGCGGCATGATCTGTCCGCCGGACGACGCCACCGCTTCCACTGCGCCCGCCAGATGCTTCGGGTAACCCAGTCGCGTCATCGCCGGCAGCGTGACCGCCCCTGTGGATGCGACATTGGCCGACGCTGAACCTGAGATCGAGCCGAACAGGGCTGAGGCCAGAACCGAAACCTTTGCCGCACCGGCCTTCAGGCGCCCCGCCGCCGCCGTCGCCACGTTCATGAAGCCCTGCCCGGCCTCGCCCGCATTCAAAACGGCACCGAAGATCACGAAGACCGCGACGATGCTGACGGAAACGCCCGTGAGGCTGCCCCACAAGCCCCCTTCAGCAATCGTCAGCGTGCCAAGAAAGCTTTCAAGCGGAAGACCCGGGTGGCCGAATTCACCGGGCAGACGGTCGCCGAAAACGCCATAGGCGAGCGCAAGGGCAGCAAACAACGGCAGAGGCCAGCCGACCGCGCGGCGCGCCATCTCCAGAACGATGGCGAGCAGCACAACCGCTCCGATCACTTGGTCATTGCCGTAGAGCGCGCCGTACTGGTCGCCCAGCGCGGCCTCATTGACGATGATGTAGGCACAAATCGCCGTGCCGAGCCCTGTCAGCGCCACGCCCGTCCAGCGCGCCACCGGTCCTTGGGCAATCAGGATCAGGACCCACGGCATCGCCAGCACCATGTGCAGGGGCCGGGCAACAAGATTGGGCACGAGGCCGGAAAAGATCAGCCAGAGATGGAAAGCGACCGATACCGCACCAAGCACGGGCCAGAACAGCGGCCAGATCGCAGCGCCTGACGCGCCTGCACCCGTCAAGCCGATTGGCGCCCGCTTGGCGAGCGGCGGGGGCGCAGCGTCTTGTGTCATCCTCGCGCTCCCGCCTGTCCGGCGTCCTGAAGGGTCACAAACCTTGCGGGATGCTGTCCAGATCGATCAGTCGAAACACGATGACGACATAGACGGCCGCGAAGACGACACTGGCCACGAGTGTGGTGACGATCACCTTCGTCAGCATCATGGGCCGCACGGGCGCCGCTGCCTCTGAGCCAGGCGCCACTTCTCCAGCTTCCTCTTGAGAACGCACACCGAAGGGCAGCACGCAGAAGAGAACCGTCCACCAGATGATGAAGTAAATCGCGAGTGCAAACGTGATCGACAT
>CAZGNQ010000267.1:0-5380 GCA_964527285.1 uncultured Hyphomicrobiales bacterium
GGCCAGCAGGAAGGAGGCCGGCGCAGCATCCCCGGCGATGGCGACAATCTCGCCAATGAGCGCAAAGATGCCGGCGCCAACGGTCACGCCGACACCGTAAAAGACCAGCCAGGGCAGCGTCAGCGTGCGGCGCAGACGGGCAGGTTCGTCGCCCTGGCCTCCGGCAGACTTCAACATGGTGCCGCGCGCCTCCCTCAACGCATGGAGCACGGGTGCCTACGCGTTCAGCCAGCTTTCGGCCGCGGCGCGATCGTCCAGCTCAAAAGCCTTGATCACCAGGCCCGGGATGAGCGCGCCTTCGACCTCGGCTGCTGTGCGCAGCCATGCGGCGTCGCTCAGAACCGCGCAGCGATCAAACTTGCCGAGCAGGCCGAGCAGCTTGGGCAGACGCCACATCTCAACGGTGATCGCGCCCAGCGTCGGCATTGTGAATTCCGGGATCGTGTAGAGCATCAAGCCCGCCTCGACGCCCTCCGACTTGGCGATCAGGTCATCAAGACCCTGGGCCATCGCGTCGGCGTCAAGCGCGCCCTCAAGACGGATGTCCACGCGGTTGGCGGACGGTTTGGTGATCGTCAGCATCGGCGGTCCTCCTGCTCTGTGTGAGGACACCATAGCCGTGTGCGGTTCGCGCCCCTTGTCTTAGATCAAAGGGCGCAACGGCAAACTGCAGCTCGGCTGCTCAAAGCGCTGCCGCCATGCCACCGTCGACCGGGATTTCAGCCCCTGACACAAAAGTCGCATCGTCACTGGCAAGGAATGCGGCGACAGCGGCCACGTCCTCGGGCGTGCCGAACCGGCGCATCGGCGTGCGCTCCAGCAGGGCCCGGTTGATGGCCGGCACCTTCAGCACACGCTCGGTCAATGCGGTCTCAATAAAGCCGGGCGCAAGCGCGTTCACCCGGATGCCGAACGGGGCATACTCCACCGCCAGTGCGCGCGTGAGGGCTGAGACCGCACCTTTCGTGGCGCCGTAGGCCGCAAGCCCGCGCTGTCCGCGGTTGCCCATGATCGAGGCAAGGTTGATGAGGGTGCTGGCGCCGTTCGCCGCCGCACCGGCCCTCAAGAGCGCAAACCCGTCGCGAGCGATGCGGATCACACCATCCAGGTTCACGTCGCGCAGGCGCTCCCAGCCCTCATCGCTCAGGTGGCGGAAATCATCGCGCACGTTGATGCCAGCGTTGTTGACCAGAATATCGGCCCGGCCATGGGCGGCATCCATGTCCCGCAGGAGCCCGGTGACGTCCTGGCCCAGCGCCACATTCACAGCGCGTGCCGTCGCAGTGCCGCCTGCTTGCGTGATCTCAGCCGCAGCGTTTTCAGCCGCTTTGCCGTCCAGATCCGTCACCCAGACGTGTGCGCCATCGCTGGCCAGCCGCACTGCAATCGCGCGCCCGATTCCGGCACCGGCGCCCGTCACGGCGGCGATTTTTCCTTCAAGGCGCTTCATGGCGGGGTCACCCAATTGATGGCATGTCGGCGGCCTGGTGTCGTTTTGGCATCTGACATTTGCTCAAGCGCATCTGGCCAAGCGGGAAGCGAATGTCAGCACCGGAATACCAGCCGTTCGCCCAGTGGGCGTGGCTGGTCAAGCGGTTGGCTCGGCCCATCGGCTTCAGCCTGGCAGAGCGTTGCGCCAATAATGGGGTGAAATCTCGCGCAGAGCACGCGACCGCCACGTTGTGGGCGCGCCCGGGACTGGCAGCGCCACGTCGACGTCCCCGCCCCAGTACCAGAGCCGCTCCTGGCAGACGCCGCAGGGCGGGATGATAATCATGCCGGCTTTGGGATCACGCGATACGCAGACCGTCGCGGTGACAGCTTGGTCATGCGCGTAGGCCGCACACATGGCACCCACCTCATGGCAGAGTGCAACGGCGTCGTTCAGAACCTCCAAAGCCGTCGAGACATGGATGGCGCCTGCGCCGGCATAGACCGCGGCAGCGCCAGCGTAGGGCGTATCGGGAAAGCGGTGATCGACAAAAGCGATTGCCGCATCAACGAGGCTTTGATCGACTTTCACGGCGCGGATCTCAACTTAGCGTGTCTCACAGGCGAGGGAGAACAAAAGATGACTGCGTCAGAGATGGTGTGCGACGCACCGAAGCCCATGCGGACCGCCCGGGAGGATCTGGCAGCGGCACTGCGCTGGACGGCCCGGCTCAACATGCACGAAGGCATTGCAAACCATTACTCCTTGGCCGTTACGCCCGACGGCCAACGGTTCTTGATGAACCCGTTCGGGCGCCACTGGTCGCGCATGCGGGCCAGCGATTTGGTCGAGCTGGATGCGGGCGCGCGGCCAGACAGTCTGGGTGATCGTGTCGATCCCACTGCCTGGGCCATTCACGGCGCGCTGCACCGCACAGTGCCCCAGGCGCGCTGCGTGATGCACCTGCACCCGCGCTATGCCACCGTTCTCGCCTGCCTTGCGGACCCGACGCTGCCGCCCATCGATCAGAACACCATGCGGTTTTTCAACCGCGTGGCGGTGGACGCCGGGTTCGACGGCATGGGGTTGGGCGAAGAGGCAGAACGGATCGCCACCTGCCTCGGCAACCGGAGTGTGCTCCTCATGGGCCAGCACGGCGTTCTGGTGGCAGGGCCGAGCGTCGCCTGGTGCTTTGACACGATCTATTACTTCGAGCGCGCGGCCGAGACGTACATACTGGCGTTATCGACCGGCCGGCCGTTGGCGATTGCGAGCGATGACGTGGCGGAAAAAACGGCCCGCCAGTGGGAGGATTATCCAGGCTTTTCCGAAAAGCACCTGGCCGCGATCCGTGCCGTTCTCGACGACGAGGACGTCGATTACCGCCACTGACGGCGCCAGCCTGTTTCAGCGGCCGCTGCCGAGGTCCAGGTTGGCGATGTTAGACTTAGGCTTCATGCCGCCCCGCGGTCCTGCTTCTGCATCGCTCACATGCCCGATGACGATGGCGGCCACAAGCAGCCCGATAATGATGAATGCGATGCCGCGCATGGGTCCCTCCACAGGTGTTGCGGTCTGAATGGAGGGTCCAGAGCCTCATGGGCGGCACCGCGGCAGGCCATTCAGTCGTAGCGCAATTCCGTCGCCTTGCCGCGGAAGATCACATAGCTGAGCGCCGTGTAGGCCAGGATCGTTGGCAGCACGAACAGCGTGCCCACCAGGATGATGATCAGGCTTTCCGGCGCACTGGCAGCCTCATAGATCGTCAGTTTTTCTGGCACGACATAGGGATAAAAGGAGTAGGCGAGGCCTGCGAACGCGATCGCGAACAGCACGATTGTGGCTGCGAAGGGCACCCAGTCCCACCGGTCTTCAGCGTCCGGCAGGACCTGCAGCGCCTTCCACAGCACCACGAGCAACAGCGCCGAAAGGAGCGGCAATGGCGCGAGCAGGATCACCTCGGGGATGGAAAACCACTTGGCGAATATGCGCTCGCTGACGAGGGGGCTCGCCAGCGAAACGGCTGCCAGACCCGCGACCGCGCCGGCGATCCCGTATCTGGCCCAGACCACGGCCTTCCTCTGCAAAGCGGCATCAGTCTTCAGGATCAGCCAAGTGGCACCGATGAACGCATAACCGCCCGCCAGGCACAGCGCCGTCAGCAGTGCAAACGCCACGTGCGCCCAGGTGTACGTCAGCCCCATGATGTACATGCCGAGCATGAAGCCCTGCGAGAGTGCTGTGGCGAGGGAACCGCCAAAGAAGGCCCAGTTCCACGCATCCTTACGCTCAACAGGCGCTTTGGCCCGGAACTCAAACGCCACGCCGCGCAGGATGAGGCCGATCAGCATGACCGCAACAGGGAGGTAAAGCGCGGTCAGGATCGTGCCGTGCGCGGCGGGAAACGCGACCAGAAGGATCCCGACGGCCAGCACAAGCCAGGTTTCGTTCGCGTCCCAGAATGGACCGATGGAGGCAACCATGCGGTCCTTTTCATCCTCGGTGGCGAAGGGCATCAGGATGCCCACGCCAAGGTCAAACCCATCCAGGATCACGTAAAGCAGGATCGAAACGCCTAGCAGGCTGGCAAAAACGAACGGCAGCCATTCGGCGGGATCGCCGAAGAGTGTCATGGTGGCGATCCCTTATTCTGCCGGCACCAGGGCCCTGACGGGCGCAGCGCTGGAGGACGGCGTGAGCGGCTCTGGCATCTCGCCGCTTGCGGCCTTTCGCGTGAGATAGAACAGCACACTGATGTAGGCGGCCAGAAGAGCGGCATAGACCGCGAGGTAGGCGATGAGTGTGCCGGCGACCATCGGCGCCGGCACGGCCGCCACCGCATCCGCTGTGGTCATGACGCCCTGCACAAGCCAGGGTTGGCGACCGATCTCCGTGGTGTACCAGCCAGCCAGCGTGGCCACCCAGCCGGAAAAGGTCATGGCCACCAGCCCGCGCATCACCCAGGGGTTCAGGCCCTCAACGCCGCGCCGCCAGATCATGAACGCGCTCGCCCACGATACGATCAGCATCAGCATGCCCACGCCAACCATGATGCGGAAGGACCAGAAGACGGGCGCCACGGGCGGATGCTGGACCACACCTTCCGGCGTGACGAAGTCGTTCAGCCCGGGCACGACACCTGCGGGGTCATGCTTGAGAATGACGCTGGCACCGGAGGGAATGCTCACCTCGTAATCGTTCGTGCGTGTCTCTTGGTTCGGGATGGCAAACAAGACCAGCGGCACGTTCCCCCGCGTCTCCCAGTTGCCTTCCATCGCCGCGACCTTCTGCGGCTGGTGCTCAAGCGTGTTCAGCCCATGCATGTCGCCGGCGTAAATCTGCAGTGGAATGAGCACCGCGGCGATGCCGACACCGGTCTTCAGCATCAGGCTCGTGCGCCCTGAGCGATCGCCAATCAGCCACGCGAAGGCCGAAAGGCCGGCAATAAGAAATGCCACCGTCAGGCCGCTCGCCAGCAGCATGTGCGTCAGGCGGTAGGGCATGGATGGATTGAAGATGATCGCGAACCAGTCGGTCGCGTGAGCCACGCCATCGCGCATCTCAAAACCCACGGGCGTGTGCATCCACGAGTTCAGCACCAGAATCCAGAACGCGCTCATGGTCGTGCCAAACGCCACCAGGAACGTGGCCAGCGTGTGCAGCCAGCCGGGAACCTTGCGGAAGCCGAACAACATAATACCGAGAAAAACGGCCTCCAGGAAGAACGCCGTCAGCACTTCATAGGCAAGCAGCGGGCCCGCGATGTTGCCAACGGTCTCCATGAAGCCCGGCCAATTCGTGCCGAACTGGAAGCTCATGGTGATGCCCGAGACGACGCCCATGGCAAACGACAGGGCGAACACTTTCACCCAGAAAAAGTAGGCATCCATCCAGCGCTGGTCGCCGGTGGCGTTGAAGCGCAGCTTGAAGAACAGCAGCACCCAGCCG
>CAZGNQ010000268.1:0-5335 GCA_964527285.1 uncultured Hyphomicrobiales bacterium
CGGCTGCCGGCGCCGGACACCACGCCGGAAGGCTGACTGCTCCCGCCTGATATTGCCGGGGCGTGGGCGGCGCTGGCTGGTCTGCGGCCGACGGCGAGGTGACAGACGCAGAGCGCCGCCGCCTGGCAACCTGATGGCGCCCTGCTGGCAATCGGCCACATCAAACTGGCGGCAACCTCCCTCCTCCCTGATGCATGCGAGCAACAGAATATGAACAAAGCCGCGGCCACCGCTGCCGCAGCGCCCCGCGTTTGTTGTCTGCGGCCGCCCATGCTCTACCTCTCACTCAAACAGGCGAGGAGGCGAACGGCATGCGCGCATTATTCCTGTGCTTTACATTGGGTCTTTCCAGCGCCCTGGCAGCGCCGGCCGTGGCGGTTGAGCCCGGCGCTCCGGTGGCTCTGCTGAGCGAAGAGCAGATGATCGGCGCTGCGGCCCGCGATCTTGTGCGCGGGCGCGACGGGCTTGAGGACGGCATCAAGGGCGGGCTCGTCCAGGCTTATCTTGAGCGCGGTGACCGGCCGATGTGGGTTGACCGGGAAGGGCTCACGCCGTTTGCGCGCAACGTCATCGGGCAGATGATGATGGGCCATCTCTGGGGGCTGGACCGCAAGGCGCTTGGCTTGTTCGCGCTGCAGCAGCGGGTGCTTTCAGCCCAGGTCCGCATTGATGGTCGCGCCATGACCGAAGCGGCGGCCGACGCGCGTGGCGAGCTGGCCGCGCTGGAAGCCGACATTGCCATCCACGTGGCGCGTTATGCCAAGCACGCCCGCGCGGGCCGGGTCGATCCGCGCACGATTTCCTACAGTTGGGACCAGGACCCCAAACAGCTGGACTACCCTGGGCTGCTGGCCGGCGTACTCGATGCGCCGTCCGCCCAAGCGGGACTTGAGGCCCTGCACCCGTCGCACACACAGTTCCGTGAATTGCGCGCGCGCTACGTCAAGGCGCTGCAGGCTGTGAATGCGCCAAAGAGTGAGATCACTTTGCCGGCCGGACCAACGCTGCGGTCGGGGATGCGCCACCCGCACGTCGCCCTGCTGCGTGAGCGCCTCGACATCGACGCAGGCGATACCGCCACGCTGTTCGATGACGACGTGGAAGAAGCCGTGCGGGCCTTCCAATCCGCGCGCGGCATCACAGTCGATGGGCTTGTCGGCCCGGGAACTCGGCGCGCGCTCAACGGCGCCAATCCCGGCAATCGCTTGAAGCGGCTGCTGGTGAACATGGAGCGGTGGCGCTGGATGCCGGACGATCTCGGCGCGCGCTACATCTGGTCCAACGTGCCGGAATTCCACTTCCGGGTGATGGACGGCGACCGCGTCGCCCATCAGGAGCGCATCGTGGTTGGCAAGCCGCGCAATAAGACCCCCATCTTTTCTGATGAGCTGGAGCGCATCGAATTCAACCCGTATTGGAACGTGCCCAATTCCATCAAGGTTGAAGAGATCCTGCCCGGGCTGCGGCGCGGCGGCTCAAATATGGCCAAGAACAACCTGCGCATTAAGGATCGCAGCGGGCGGGTGATCGATCACCGTGCGGTTGACTGGTCAAGCACAGACATCCGCAATTTCCATGTCTACCAGCCGCCCGGCGGGCCGAACGTGCTGGGCGACATGAAATTCATGTTCCCGAACAAGCACTCTGTCTACATGCACGACACGACGTCGAAGAGCCTGTTCGCGCGATCAGTGCGCACGTTCAGCCACGGCTGCATGCGTGTTCGTAACCCCCGCGCGTTTGCTCGCGTTATCCTTGCAAAGGACCAGGGTTGGACGCGCGAGCGCATCGACGCTGTGATTGCAACGGGTCAGCACACGCCGGTTTATCTCAAGAAAAAGGTGCCGGTGCACATCACGTACTTCACGGCTCGCGTCGACGAAAAAGGTCGGCTGCAATTCTATGGCGACCCCTACGGACATGACAGCCGCACGAGCATGGCGCTTGACGGCAAGCCGTTGCCGCCATCGGTGAAGCAGGGGCCGTCGCTTGCGCCGATCACCGATCCGCGACCTCAGCGCGTGGCTGGCAATGATGTGTTTTCCGGGTGGGCGCGCCAGATTTTCGGGATCACGCGCTGACGCGTCGCAGCGAGCGCGCTTTGGGTGGGATTACCTGAAGCACGCGATTGGCTGCGCAAAAATGCGAGAGAGCGTGTCCGGCGCATTGACTTCAGCGTGACAGGTTCTCGGCCCCTGGCTTGATCGCCATAACGTGAGCCGCGGCCACATCATATTGGCCGCCGCCAGCAATTAAGCGCATCCTACCCAGAACGCCGCTCTGCGTCCGCGCTGGTTCAGTTCATTCGTGGCTCAAGACCAATTGCACGCATTTTCCGGTAAAGGGTCGAGCGGCCAATGCCCAGCCGCTTTGCGACCTCCGTCATGTGCCCACGGTAGCGCCCCAGGGCCAAGCGGATCATATCCGCCTCGATCGCATCCAAAGACCGGATTTCGCCCGCATCATTGACGGCGGGAATGCCGAGGCCGTTGCTGCCCGCACTGGGCACGCTGATCGTTTGCGGCACATAATCCTCAGCGCCGATCATTGCAGGGCCTTCAAATGTGCCCTTGGCGGCCGCGCTCGCCGGCGCGTCAGGAACCTGCGCCTCGTAGCCTTCCACATGCGCGGCAATCTGCGGGAATTCCGCCGGCGTGAGTTGCGTCCCATCAGCCAGCACGATGGCCCGGAACACGGCATTCTCAAGCTGGCGCACGTTGCCCGGCCAGGAATACCGCTTCAGCATTTCGAGCGCATCGTCCGTGATGCTCTCAACCCGCTTGCCCTCTTCGGCGGCGAACTGGGTGATGAAATGCTGCACAAGGTTCGGCACATCGTCGAGACGCTCACGCAACGGCGGCACCCAGATCGGAAAGACGTTCAGGCGGTAAAGCAGGTCTTCGCGGAATTTCTGGTCGCGCACCTGCTGGAGCATGTCGCGGTTCGTCGCGGAGATGAGCCGGAAATCCACCTTGACCGGTCGCTTGGCACCAACGGGATCGACCTCGCCCTCTTGCAGTGCGCGCAACAGCTTGACCTGCGCGTCCAGCGGCAGCTCGCCCACCTCATCCAGGAACAACGTGCCGCCTTCGGCCTCCTGGAACTTGCCCTGGCGCTTGTCCGTCGCTCCGGTGAAGGCCCCCTTTTCGTGGCCGAACAGAATGCTCTCAACGAGATTTTCAGGGATCGCACCGCAATTGACGGTCTCGAAGGCACGGCCGGCGCGATCGCTTTCGCCCTGGATGGCGCGGGCAATCAGTTCCTTGCCGACACCGGATTCGCCCTCGATCAGAACGGGGATGTTGCTGTCGGCGGCGCGCTTGCCCAGCTTGACAACACGCTGCATGGCTTCGCCGCTCATGATCAGGTCGTTAAAGGTGAACGTGCCTGTGACCTTACGCTTGATGCGGCTGATCTCGCCGGCAAGCGCATTGATTTTCAGAGCGTTGTTCAGGGAGACGCCGAGGCGTTCAGGACTGACCGGCTTGACGACAAAGTCGGTCGCGCCGGCGCGCATTGCGGAGATTGCTGCGTCGATGGAGCCGTTGGCCGTCAGCACGATCACGGGCGCGGGTTGGCTGTCTGACTGGAGCGCCTGCAGGACCTCCAGACCGTCCATGCCGGGCATGATCAGATCGAGCAGGATGAGATCGATCGCATTGCCCTTGCTGACCGACTTGGCACACAGCGAAAGGGCCTCTTCGCCACTCTGCGCGCGTACGCCGACGTAGCCCAGTCGCCCGACGAGTTCCTCGAGGATCCGCAACTGCGTGGGATCATCGTCAACAATCAAGACGCGTTTCGGCATAACTCAACAACACCACCCAGGGCGCACTGTTGACAGCCGGGCGACGTGTCCCAAGTCTGTGGGAACGACGGTCATGCTCGAACACCAGTACGCGGTACGCAAACTTACTGCGTGTCGGTTGTAGGGCAGAGTAGGTAAAGAAGCCGTTGCTTTCCCGACAGTTCCCGCACGGTAGGTCGCAATGTTTGGCCAGCATGAGCCAAATCTGGATTAAATTGCTACAATTGAGATCAACGGCTGCCCGCTCTGCGTGAGGCGTAAAAAACCATGCCAGATCAGGCCTTTCTTCCGGCAGATCGAGTGGTGCGACCAATAGGGTCTGCGCTGATGTTTCATCGTGATCCGCCAACCGCCCGCGTGCACGCATCTTTGATTGGGGCGGGCATGTCTTGCTTGCCGTGACCGTGCATTGGCGGCATGACCGCCAGACACGCCACATGAGCCGAGGTGCGTGAGCAACAGTGCATGGGCCAGGGTGCCGTCAGGGGTCCGTCAGGATGTCGTGAGCTGCGGGCATTCTCCGCCGGTGACGCTGGCGGGTACGACGCGCTTTTTGAACGCCATGGGCCGCACACCACGCAAAGCCCCAACACGCACAGCCGAAACCAGGAACCTCACGATGACATTTCACGCCATGTTTGCCGCTGCAGCGACCGATCTGGAGGGGCGTTCCGGCAACGCGCTGTCGCGGACGGCGCGGCTGGCGATGGCGCCAGCCCAAAGCGCTGCATCAGGCGCCCCATCCGTTGCGGCGGCCACCAAAGGGCAAGGCGAACTCGGCGCGATGCCGGAGTGGGATCTGACTGATCTGTTTCCCTCCCCTGACGGACCGGAATACGCTGCGGCCTTCGATGGTGTGGCCAGGGAGGCGAAGGCCTTCAACACCGCGCATGCTGGTCGGGTGGCAGCACTGGCGAAGGACCCGGCCGCACTCTTGCGCGCGATCACCACTTACGAGGGACTGTCCGACCAGATGGGGCGGATCGCTTCGTTTGCGTTCCTGCGATACGCGGCCAACACCTCAGACGCCGAACGCGCAAAGTTCTTCGGCGACATGCAGGAGCGACTGACGGAAATCTCCACCCAGACGCTCTTTTTCGAGCTTGAGCTCAACCGCATCGATGACGACGCGTTTCATGCGCTGGTGGCGGACGCGGCGCTTGCGAAGTACAGGCCGTGGCTGGAGGACATTCGCAAGGAGCGGCCCTATCAGCTCAGCGACGACATCGAGAAGCTGTTCCACGAGACCCACGTAACCGGCCGTGGCGCCTTCAACCGTCTGTTCGATGAAACATTTTCCGCCATGACGTTCGACGTGGATGGCGAGCAAATGACGCTCGAGCCGACTCTCAACATGATGCTGTCCTCTGACCCCGCGCGCCGCAAGACCGGTGCAACGGCACTCGCTGCGGCGTTCAAGGATCACATCCGGCTCTTCACGCTCATCACCAACACGCTCGCCAAGGACAAAGAGATCAGCGACCGGTGGCGGGGCTTAGATGATGTTGCCGCCAGCCGACACCTGTC
>CAZGNQ010000269.1:0-5323 GCA_964527285.1 uncultured Hyphomicrobiales bacterium
CGGCAATGGCGGCCGAATCAGAACCAATAGCCCCCGACGCGCGCTTCGGCAGCCAGCTTGATGCCTATCTGCGCCAGTTGGCGAACGTTGGCATCGAAATCGGCATCGCCGACCGCGTGGCCGTGAACGCGCTGGCAGCGGAACTGCTCGGTCACCGCGCCATTGAAACGCTCGACGATTTCAAACCGTATCTTAAAGCTGTTCTCTCCAAGGCTCCCGAACAGGCACGCCATTTTGAGGTCGATGCGCCACAGCCGGCCGTCGCCCGAACCGACCAAGGGGATGTCCCGGACGATCCTGCCGACGATCTGGGCCCGCCACGGACGACGCCAGGGACAGCACGCACACGCACAATCTGGATCACGCGCTGGGCTTGGCGGGTGCTCGCGATCGTGGCGCTCATCTCCATCGCCGCTGCCTTTGCCTGGACGTATCGCGAGGACATCCGCGCTTATCTCGTGAGCGGGGCGGAGGAGGCTGCCGACCCGCCGCCCAGCGTAGATGCGACGCCTGTCGAAGGCCGGGAGCAGCCATCGGCGCCGCCGGAACCGAAAAAGGAACTTTTTGGTACGGATGAGACCGTTGCGCGCATCCTCGATGCCGCTCTGGCCGTGCCGGATGCCTATGCCACGCCGACACTCCATGAGCTGACCGAGCGGCTGGTCGTCGAACCTCGGCTCGCCACCTCGCCCGAGACCCTGGCCCGAGCGCTCCACGAACTCACCGGCGCGCCGTTGCACCGTCCGATCGACCTGCTCGGCATTGGCGGCGCAAACGGCAATGCCGCTGCTGGGCCTCGGGTCGCCTGGGCACCGGTCCTGGCCCACGCGCTCGACCGCTTGGAACGCCCCGGTTCGGTCTTGCCGCCGTCCGCCTACGCGCTGGGATCGTCCAATCTCGAAGGGCGCGCGAAAAGCGTCCGCACTCAGCTGCTGCAAACGGGCGAAGCTGGAGCCGTCGCCGGCGCGCGAGCGCGGCTCAAAGCGCAGACGGACGAAGCCCCCACGGCAGCTGACGCGCGCCTCCGGGCGGTCCTTTTGCCAGAGACATTGACGGCGGCGCACACGGCGTTCTGGGCACCGGCCGTCGTAGCCAAGACGCCGCTCTGGATCGGTCCCATTGCCTTTGCGACGCCCTTCGTCCTCGCCTTAGGCTGGCTGCTCTGGCGTTTTCTGTCCGAGCGGGCGTACCTGCGGCGGCGTCGCCCGCGCCGCCCACCGAACCGCACGGATCTCGTGGCAGAAGCTCTTGCCAATGCGATCGTCTGGACGCCGACCGATCAGCGCACCGCCCGAACGCTGATGCTGCGCGACGACCGCGTCACCGATCGGCTCGACGTCCGCCGGACGATCGACGCAACGCTCGCGCGGGGCGGGCTGCTCATCGTGCTGGAGACTGAGCGCCTGCGCTCCGCGCCGGAGTATCTGGTGCTCATCGAGGAGGGACGGGCAAGCGACCATGCCGCCCAGCGCCTGCGCGACCTTCTCGTGCCCTATCGTCAACATGCAGACATTCATTTTGACGTCTACACCTACCAGACAACACCGACCATCCTGCGCTCGGAGGACGGGGCGAGTGCGTTCACGCTCGAAGCCGTTCGGGCCAAGCATCCCGACCACCGGCTGATTGTCCTCGGGACCGGTCATGGGTTTGTCGCGCCCCGCGATGGCGCGCCCTTGCCGTTTGTTTCGATCCTGAACGAGTGGGAGCGACGGGTCCTCTTTACGCCTCAGCCACTCAGCGAGTGGGGCGCACGGGAGTTCATGATTGCCGATGCGATCGGCGCACCCGTCGGTCGAGCCACCCGCAGTGGCTTTCGGACCGTTGGCGAACTCCTTGGCCTCTCCGGCCCGCCCGTGGACGCAACGCCCAATCCGACCGGTGACGGACGGATCAACGAACTGCCGGATAGCATCCGCCTCGATCCGCAACGCCTGCTCTACGATGACCCGCCAGCGGACATCGACCCGGACGAGTTCTTGCGCGATCTCGCCCACTTCTTGGATCGCGACGGCTTCCGGTGGTTTGCGTCGCTGGCCGTCTTCCCGGTGCTCCAGTGGGACATCACGCTCTACCTCGGGCTCCGTCTGCCCACCGAGCAGGACCGCCTGTTCGGTCGGGCTGACCCATTTGCGCCCGAGGCAAAGCGCCAAGCCTTAGCTAGGCACGAGTGGCGCGAGCACTGCTTTCGTGACGATGCGCTGGGCGACCGGCGGCTGTCGGCATTGTCGCGGCTGCCTTGGCTGCGCGACGGCCACATGCCCGATTGGCTGCGTGAGGCGCTCATCGCGCGTCTCACTGAGGAGGACTGCGGCGAGATCTACCGCGCGATTGACACCGCGTTGGAGCGGTCGGAGGCCAGCGACGCAGCTTCAGGCGATCTCGACCGCAAGATCCGCCTGCGGATCGGTCGCGACGTGCGCCGCGCCAGGGCCGATGACTATGCGCCCGCCGAAGATGAACTTCTGCTCGATTTCCTGGAGCGTGGCGATCGTGGCGACTATCCCCTGCCGGCGGGATTTCAGGACCGCTTCCGACGCCAATCTGATCGCTTCTTTGCCAACGGTCGCAATCAGCGCGTCGCCGTGCTGGCGGCGCTGGCAGCTGTCGCCGCTTGGGTCGTCGCGCCACCAGCCGGCGAGATTGCGGCCACCGGCGCGTGGTGGCCACTGGTGCTCGTCGCGCTGGGCTACCTAGTAACACTGGTGGCGGAGTACGCCCTGGCCCGGCGTGCGAGCGCAGATGCTTCGTCTCCCTACGGCGCGCGCATACCGGCGTCGAAACGGCGAAGCCGTCGAGCATCGTTGGATGCAAATGCCGGAAAGCGCACGCGGGCAGCGGCGGGCCCACCGGATTACAAACCGGGCACACGCTTCCGCGACGACCTGGGCGACGGCCTGCTTGGACCCGAAATGGTGGTGATCCCGGCGGGCACGTTCCTCATGGGCTCACCAGAGGGCGAAGGGAGCAACGATGAGCGACCACAGCACCCCGTGACCATTAATCAGCCTTTGGCCGTCGGCCGGTTCCCGGTGACCTTCGACGAATGGGATGCGGCACACAAGGCCGGCGGCCTTAAACACAGACCGGGTGATGAAGGCTGGGGTCGCGGCCGTCGTCCTGTGATCCGCGTCTCGTGGCACGACGCCCAAGCCTACGTCGACTGGCTCAACAGCAAGGTCCCCGGGGCTCCGTATCGCCTGTTGTCGGAAGCGGAGTGGGAGTACTGCTGCCGCGCCGGCGCGACAACGCGCTACGCGTTTGGCGATGATGACAGTCAACTGACGGAGTTCGCATGGTACATAGAGAATGCCAGCGAGCGTACGCAGCCCGTTGGTCGCAAGCCAGCCAACGCCTTCGGGCTGCACGACATGCATGGCAACGTTTGGGAGTGGGTGGAGGACTGCTACGTCGACAGCTACACTGACGCGCCCACGGACGGGTCGGCACGCACAATCGACGATCGTTCTACGCGCGTGCTGCGCGGCGGGTCCTGGGTCGACGATCCTAGGTTCTTGCGCGCCGCCGATCGCCTCAGGTACCTTCCAGTCAACCGGAACGACTTCATCGGTGCCCGGGTTGCTCGGGTTCTCTCTCCTGCCAGGACGCTTTAGCCCCTTGGATCTTCGCCTCCTTACCTCTTGGGGGTCTGGGGGCGAAGCCCCCAGCGAATCGAGAAGCGCAGGCGTGTTCCTCACACGTTCGGAATGGGCGCCGTGGGAGGATGTCCTAGCCATGGCGGCTGACCGGTTCGCTTCGTGCTGGCCCATTGCAGAGCCGTCGGCGATCCAATGAGCCTTAAGGTCCGAAGCCGGCGCGCTACCTGAAGCGAAATTATTGAACGCCGCATTCGAGTAATGTCGGAAGCAATAGCGTATACGCTAAAGCGACACCTTGATACGACGCCTTTACTGTCGTTTTTGCCTTGCATTTCGCCCTCAATCCGACACTCTGCCCAACGTCTAGAGGCAAATACGACAAGTTGGGGGTAGACCATGCCGTCGTGGGGGTATGCGCGCGTCAGCACGACCGATCAGGACCTCAGCCTCCAGCTGGAGGCTCTGAGCGGATGCCAGTATGTGTTCGAGGAGAAGGCGTCCGGAACAAACCTTACAAACCGGCCAGAGCTGGCCCGCCTGCGCGCCATCATGAGCGAGGGCGATGAGGTCGTGATCACACGGATCGACAGGCTTGCACGCTCGATGCGTGACCTCCAGAACATCGTACATGAATTGCGCGAGCGCCGCGTTACGCTCCGCGCAACCGAGCAGCCTATCGATACCGGCACGGCCGCAGGCAAGGCCTTCTTGGACATGCTTGGGGTGTTTGCAGAGTTCGAGACCAACCTGCGGGCGGAGCGTCAGGCTGAAGGTATTGCCAAGGCGAAAAAGGCCGGCATTTACAAGGGTCGCAAACCATCTATTGATCGCGGCGCGGTCATCCGGCTTCGACGTGAGGGCATCGGGGCAACGCAAATCGCAGCGCGCCTCGGCATCCACCGTGACTCCGTCTATCGGATCATTCGGGAACAAACCGTAAGAAGCAATCTGTGAGCGCCTGATGCAAGAACCTCGGCGCCAGCCTTGCGAACCGCTTTTGGAAGGCTCTCGTCCGCGTCACGCCTTCCCGGATTTGCCAAACAAACCCAATTCATTTGCTGAAACGCCGGCCAGTGGCGTGTCTCTGATGACGCCAAGCTGGCAGCCTATCATGTGCCTATCGAATCGGCCGATCCATTTGAAGCCTCGGAAACGTCAACCGGAACCGCGTCGATCGACTTCATGCGGCCTTCCTGCAGTTCGCGCAGATTCCTCAATGCCTTAGACAGCTGATTATCCAGCATTGTGCTGTAGCGCATGAACAACTGCAGCTCTGCCCGATCCGGGATGAGGGCGCGCTGTCGCAATTCATCCGCGACCTCAAGCAACTCCTCGCGCCCGCTTGCTTCGCGAAGTTGGCTACTGCAAAACGCCTTCAGTTCACGGACGAAATCTTTGATGCCATTCGCCGATAATGCGACATACTCTTCGCAGCTTAGTTCTTCGTTTTTCGCATCGGTAGAAAGTTGTGCGGCAATCAAGGGCGCATGTTTCTCAAGCGATGACAGGTCCGTGACGGCGAGGCCGTCGGCTTCCTTCAGGACCGCAACGCACCAGGCGCGGTGATCTGGATCGAATTCTGTAAGCTCATCAGCCTGCACGGGATCGGTGTAAGAGCGGCCCACCTCGGGACCCACATGCGCCGCGATGCGTTTGGAGCGTTGACGTAGCCGTAGCGTTGCCCCCTCCGCGAGGGCCAGCCGACGATGGCGCCAGACGCATGT
>CAZGNQ010000270.1:0-5320 GCA_964527285.1 uncultured Hyphomicrobiales bacterium
CGGCGTTCTACTGGGCGTGGTGGATCTCCTGGTCGCCGTTCGTCGGCATGTTCATTGCGCGGGTCAGCCGTGGGCGCACGGTGCGCGAGTTCATGATCTGCGTTCTGCTGATCCCATCGCTCGTGTCGGTGCTCTGGATGACAGCCTTCGGTGGCACCGCCATCCACCAGCTGGTGGCCGACAACTACACCGCGGTGAAGGATGCGGAATTGCCGGTGAAGCTGTTCGCGATGCTTGAGCCGCTGCCGCTGGCCGCGCTGACATCAGCCATCGGCATCATTCTCGTGATCGTGTTCTTTGTTACGTCGTCGGACTCAGGGTCGCTGGTCATCGACACGATCACAGCCGGTGGCAAGGTCAACGCGCCCGTCGGCCAGCGCATCTTCTGGGCGACGTTCGAAGGCCTGGTCGCCATCGCGCTGCTCCTCGGCGGTGGTCTCGCAGCCCTACAGGCGATGGCGGTTTCGACGGGCTTTCCCTTCGCCGTCATCCTGATGATGGTGTGCTATTCCATCCTCAAAGGGCTTTCGACCGAACCTCGGTGACGTTCGTCCGCTTCAGGTTTCTCTGCCTGAAGCGGATGATGGACGGATAACCAGAAAGCAAGAGCTTGTCCGGCGATCCCAAGTCGGCCGGACATGCTCGACGACCCGGGCAATCATCGCCCGTCGATCAGCGATCGCAGGGCTGCAATGTGCGCCGGTCCCACCTCGCAGCACCCACCGATGATCGTTGCACCGGCGCCGAGCCATTGCTGCGCATGCGCCGCATAGGCATCGGGCGTCAGGTCATCACGGCGCTCCAGCATGGAAACATCGCCGCGCACCCCCTGGTCTGGAATGGAGACAAAGCCATTGGCGTAACCACCGGCGGGCCGGCCGGTCGCCAGGAGCGCCGGCAGCGCAGACGTGACCGCCTCAGGGAACGAACAGTTGGCGAGTACGGCCGCGATCTCCAGGCCCTCAAGTGCCGCCCAGGCATCGGCGATTGCCTCCCCACTGCGCAACCGCGCTCCGTCGCCGTCGTCAACTGTCCAAGCAACCATCACAGGCTTGCCCGACATCAATGCGGCCTCGGCGGCGGCGCGCGCCTCGCGCGCCAACGACATCGTCTCGCAGATGAAAAGATCAACGAACGGAGAAAGCAGAGCCACTTGCTCGGCATATTCCTCCCGAATGGCCTCATGCGGGCGGACCAGATCTGGGCGGTAGCTTCCGTCAAGCGGCGGCAACGAGCCAGCGATGAGCACGTCGGTGCGCCCGGTCTGCGCTGCGACGGTCTCGCGCGCGTCGTTCGCCAGACGCCCGGCGAGCGCATTGAGGGGGCCCAATTGATCGCCAAGACCAAGTGGCTCCAGACGGCCCCGGGTTGCGGAGTAGGAGTTGGTGAGGATGATGTCGGCCCCGGCGCGCAGAAAATCCTCGTGAACTGCCCGCACAAGATCTGGCTCGTCCATCATGACCTTGGTGGACCATAGGGGATGGTCTTGCGGACTGGTTTGGCGGGCGCGCAACTCCTGCCCCATACCGCCATCCAGCAGCGTGATTTTCTTTTCGTTGAAGCGTTCGTTGGAGGGCATTGGCTCAATCCTGTTGGCCGGCTTGCAGGCGGGATGTGCAAACATCTACGCGCGAGTGTTTCAACGCGATGGCCGGTTCGGAGCAAAGCATTTTTCAGCGACGCAGATCCGCGGAGCGGTACTGGAAAACGCGCCGAAACGACAAGCGAGAGCGGTTGAGGCGAACCGAAGTGCGTCGAAATTGCTCTCGCCGCGGCGCGAACACAGGCGCAGACGCGCTGCGTGTGGCCGGTCAGGCGGCTTGGCGTCGAAGTCTTGTGAATGCGAGCAGCCAGAAGGCCGGAAACGCCCAGATGAAAATCGGCATCGTGAACGCCGGAACGGCGACAAGGAACATGGCAAACGGCGCAATGGCGATCGCCTCCCAGGCGCCCGGTTCGCCCGTTGTGCTGATCATGATGCCCACCGTGACCACCAGGCAAAGGACAAACGTTGCGATCAGCGCCACGCCGGTGGCGATGCCAAAATACGCATTGCGCTGAAAGCTCTTAAGCTCCCGCGTCCACCAAAGGGCGACGACAATCGCGACGAGCGTGGGCGCAGCGATCATCACAAAACCCGGCAAGAGGACAGGGTCGCCCCAGCCGCTGCGCCAAAGGGCAACGGGATTGAAAACGCTCGCGGCGAGCGCTGCTGCCGTGGTCCATAGCCAGCGCGGCTTGCGCCACGTGATCGTTGGCGGCCGGCGTTTTCCCGATCGCTTCAGCCACCTGCGCTGAGTGGCAGGGTTCCGCGGATCATCGACCGGCTTTGAGCCAGGATCTACGTTCGCGGGCGTTGCGTGTTGGGCGGCGGACGGCGTGGTCATTTCATTTCTCGCGGGCGGGGCTGGCGATTTGTCCCACGGGCTGCGGTGGTCCACTATTGCCAATGGGATGGCCAGAGAACGCTGCCCCTCCACCGCACGTGCCACCGAGCAATGGAGAGCACCATGGCATTCGATGCAATCATCGCGCAGATCAAACTCTGGTTCACGCAGATGGAAAATGAGCCGGAAGACGCCCATGAATTGCTGGATCGCATCCACCTGGAATTGAACCAGATGAAGGCGACCGGTATGCCACTGCCGGACGATCTGGTGGCGCTTGAAAAGAAGCTGGACGCCGAGTTTGCGGTGCGCGGGCGCACGCGTGGCAAATCTTGAACCCGGCGATCACAACCCAACACCACCACCAAAAACCGTCATAGAGGCGGGCGTGTCACACGCGCGTTGGCACCACCTGCTTGGCTCGTGATCCGGTTCTGACATTTGCTTCCCCTTGGCATCACGCGCTTGAGCAAATGTCAGAACCATCAAGAAAACGAGCAACCTATTGTTTCTATTGCAGCTTTTTCATCTTACGCTTGGTCCCCATCCGCTGCCAATCTCGAAACCAAACGTCGGATGCGCGACACGAGCGTAGAAATCGCTGGAAACCTGATCGGAAACTTCAACGGAGATAGGAGAGATTATCGATGCGCTGGATCCTCTTGCTGGCAACGCACGGTCTTGTCTTCGCCGCCGGCTTCGCGCTCGGCATTTATCTGCTGCCCATCCTGACGGCGCCGCCCAGCGTTGACCGCGCAATGCTGGCCGAGACGGCGAAGGTGGCACAATATTCCGCCACGTTCGAGCGTGGCTTACGCGGAAGTGACTTCCTGCACTGGGGCGAGGGTCAGGTGAGCATCACGCCGCGTCGTATCGTGCATGAGGGCAAGCTGGCGCCAGGGCCGGACTATAAACTCTACCTCGTGCCGGAGTTCGTGGAGGACGAGGCTGAATTCGCGAAGGTCAAAGCGCGTTCGGCCCAGGTCGGTGACGTGAAGACCTTCGATGGATTCCTTGTTGACCTGCCGCCGGACACTGACATCGACGCTTACACGACCGTTTTGGTGTGGTGCGAAGCGTTCAGCGAGTTCATCACGGCCGCGAAATATCGCTGAACGCAATGCGGAGCCGGGCGCAGAGTGTGCGAGAGCTACACGCGAACGCCCAATCAAAGTTCGCCCGCTTGAGGTGGGCGCAACTAAAGCGGAAGTTGAACGCAAAAAGAGACGGTGAAAGCCTGTCTGACGTTCTCGCCTGAGGCGGACAAGCTCCTAGCTCAACCGCGCCGCACGGCCATCAGCCTGAAGATCGGCAGGGCGCAGAGAAAGCCCGGCACCGCCAGCGGCAGAGCGAACAAGGCAAACGACGGCAGCTGCGCCAATAGCTGCGCGGGGTCGAACGATGCGGAGAGTATTCCGTAGCCGGCGCCGCCCAGCATCAAGACACCGACGGGTCCCACCACGCTGATGATGAGGGCGACGGGCAGACCGATCAACATGGTGCGCAACCAGGACGGCCGTGCCCGCCCGAGGATCAGCATGTTCGCTGCGCCAATGATCACACCGAGCGCGACCATGTTGGCATAAAGGAGCCCGGCGGATGCGGCTCTGCCGCGCGGCGCGTTGACAAAAAACTCATAGGCGGTGGCGCCAAGGGCAAACGGGTTGAGCACGGCCGCAACGAGCACCGTTGCCACGGCCCATCTGAGCCGCGGCTGGCGCCAGACGAGAAGATGACCGTCGCCATCAGCGGCAGCCGCGCCTCGGTTCATGCTGCGAGCACTTCGCCGAGGCCGGCAAACAATCGCGCTCCATCCTCCGAGCCAAGCTGTGCACTCACGGCCCGCTCCGGGTGGGGCATCATCCCGAGTATGCGGCCCGTTTGGTCCGTCACGCCTGCGATGTTCGCACGCGAGCCATTGATGTTGGCCCCATCATCGACGCGCCCGTCCGATCGGCAATAGCGCAGCGCCACCTGGCCCTCGCCCTCGATACGCGCGAGCGTGTCATCGTCGGCGAAATAATTGCCGTCATGATGGGCCACCGGCACGCGTATCACATCGCCCGGGCGGTATGCTGAGAGGAACGGCGGGCGGGTGGCCTCTACCTTGAGGTGAACCGAGCGCGAGATGAACGTCAGTCCGGCGTTGCGCATGAGAACGCCCGGCAGAAGGCCAGCTTCCGTCAGCACCTGGAAACCGTTGCAAATGCCCAACGTTGGGACGCCGGAGCGCGCTCTTGCCACGACGTCAGCCATGATGGGAGCGCGAGCGGCAATGGCACCGCACCGCAGATAATCTCCGTGGGAAAAGCCGCCCGGCAGCACGATCAGATCAAGCTCTTCGGGCAGGCGGGCATCGCCATGCCAGACCATCATCGGCGCGTGGCCGGTCAGATCACGAATGGCGACGGCAACATCGCGATCGCAGTTCGATGCCGGAAAAACAACAACGGCGGATTTCATCCTGGCGGTTCCTCTCTGGCCAACCCTTTGGCAGGCATCGATCGATCAAAGCACGATGAGGACGGTGATCAACGCCGCAACAGCTGGAACAAGCATGAAGACAGCGACCTTGAGGATCAGGAAGCGGACAGCCCGCGTATCGGCGGCATTTTTCTCCCGATCGCCCGCGCTCTGTTCGCGTGGTCCTGCCATTGGTGGTTACCCGAACAGACGCGTCAGCGCGGCCATCAGCGCAACCACGCCGGCCAATGCACCGACATTGACAAGCGTCTGTCGCGCCAGCAGCTTTTCCATCTCCTGGCGCAAGATGGCATTGTCGGCCTTCATCTCCTGGCGCAGGATCGCACTGTCGGCTTTCAGTTCCTGGCGCAGCGCCTCCATCTCGTGGCGCAGGCCGCTTTTGTTAGCTTCCATTTCCTGACGCAAGGCGCCCGTCTGCGCTTCCATCTCCTGACGCAAGGCGCCCGTCT
>CAZGNQ010000271.1:0-5271 GCA_964527285.1 uncultured Hyphomicrobiales bacterium
CGATCGAGGACCACCTCGCGAAACTTGACTGGGAGCCGGAGCACCTGATCGCGTCTTACCACGGCATTCCGCAAAGCTATTTCCTGAAAGGCGATCCCTACCACTGTCAGTGCCATAAGACGACACGCCTGCTGCGCGAGCACATGGGCTGGTCGAAGGATTATCTGATGACGACCTTCCAGTCGCGTTTCGGACCGGAAGAGTGGTTGCAGCCGTACACCGACGTGACCATCGAGGAGATGGCCAAGGCGGGCAAGAAGCGCATCGCAGTGTTCAATCCGGGCTTTGTTTCCGACTGCCTTGAGACATTGGAAGAGATTGCCGGCGAAGGTGAGGAAATCTTCCACGAGCACGGTGGGGAGCACTTCACCCACATTCCGTGCCTCAACGACACCGCCACCGGCATGGACGTGATCGAGGCGATCGTGCGTCGGGAGCTTTCGGGTTGGGTCGACCAGAAGCCGACGGGCGTTGAAGCAGCGCGCACCACGGGCGCGGTCGAAGCGCAGCGTGAGCACGAACACGCCTGACGGACGTGCCGCAGCGCTGGTGATCCTGCCGCGGTGGGCCGATGATCTCGCCGCGGCCACATCTGTAATATTGCTTTGGCTCCGGTCGTGCCGTCGAGGGCCGCCACGCCACGCCACGCCACGCCGAGGATGTTGCGCGCATCAGATGCGCAACGCAAAACGGGCCACATATTCTCAGTTCATTGCGTTTGTGTTGTGATAACGAATAAACGCGTGTCGCCATTCAATTGAAAAGAACGGTGTCGGCCCCAAGTATTAAGGGCCTGTCACGTTATTGCGCTCAGTTTTTATGGTGTTGTGCCCAATTGGGGCACTTGCGCCAATATGGGGCGAAATCCGCCGCCAAGCAGCACAATTGTAACGTTTTCGGGCTTTATTTCGTCAAAAGGACGGGTGCGTCGTGCGCCCGGCGTGTTTGAGGAACCCGAACATGGATATCGTTCTCGGTCTTTTTCTGCTGTTTGTCGCCGTCGTCGCTTCTGTCATCTGGTCGGCGGTCAAGATTGTCCCCCAGGGCTACAATTACACCGTGGAGCGCTTCGGCCGCTACACGCGCACCCTTGATCCCGGCTTGCATATTCTCAAGCCGTTTCTTGAGCGGGTCGCCCATCGCGTCAACATGAAAGAGCAGGTGCTCGACATTCCAAGCCAGGAATGCATCACCCGTGACAACGCCATGGTCCGTGTTGACGGGGTCGCATTCTATCAGATCCTCAGCGCGTCGCAGTCGGCCTATGAGGTGAATGACCTTGAATTGGCGATGATCAACCTGACGATGACCAACATCCGGATGGTCATGGGCAGCATGGATCTGGATGACCTTCTCTCCAACCGCGACGAGATCAACGCCCGCCTGCTGCACATCGTTGATGAAGCCACCAATCCATGGGGGGTGAAGGCCACCCGTATAGAGATCAAGGATATCGAGCCCCCGCGTGATCTCGTCGACTCAATGGCACGTCAGATGAAGGCTGAGCGCGAGAAGCGCGCGGAAATCCTGGAGGCCGAAGGGTCGCGTGCTGCCGCCATCCTGCGCGCTGAGGGAGAAAAGCAGTCAAAGATCCTGGAGGCCGAGGGCCGCAAGGAGGCAGCCTTCCGTGACGCAGAGGCGCGGGAGCGGGCTGCAGAGGCCGAGGGCCGGGCAACGACGCTGGTCTCTGAAGCCATCGCGTCGGGTGACCCCATGGCAATCAACTATTTCGTCGCCAACAATTACGTCGAAGCGCTGAAGGAGTTGGCGTCGGCAGACAACCAGAAGGTGATCATGATGCCGGTCGACACGACTTCGGTCATTGGCTCAATCGCCGGCATTGCGGAGATCGCCAAGGAGACCTTTGGTGAGAACGGCTCGAAAGGTGGCCGCCGCATCAACGGTAATGGCTCAACGAGCGTGCCGCGCACGTCCTAATCACGATCGATCCCGCCGGCCGGAGCGGTGGCGTTTGCTGCCGCTTCGAATGGGATTTGGGGAACGTCGTTTGCCCACCGTGCCGCGACCGTCCGATGTCCGGGTTGCGCCAACGCTCGCAGGCACGCACACCGCTTTCCAGTTTCCACCATCAGGACGCACTTGCGATGACAGAGTTCCTCGCCAACTACGCGGGCGTCGAGCCGCTCGCCATCCTCTGGCTCGTTGTCGCCGCCGTGCTGTTTTTCACCGAGACCATTGTGCCAGGGATTTTCTTCCTCTGGTTCGGTGTTGCGGCGTTGCTCATTGGCATCCTCGCGTTGTTCACGGACATCGGCCTGACCGCGCAGGTCGGTCTGTTTGCAGTGCTCGCCTTTCTCAACGTGCTCTTTGCCCGCTGGGTCATTGGCTACGGTCAGGGCGAGGAGAGTGACACGCCTGGCCTCAACGCCGGCGGTGGTCGCTACATGGGCCGCAAGTTTATCGTCTCAAGCGCGATTGAAAATGGGCGCGGGCGCATCAAGGTTGGCGACACGTTGTGGACGGCCGAGGGGCCTGACGCGGCGGTTGGCTCCTGGGTGGAGGTGACCGGCGCGCGCGGCAACGTCCTGGAGGTGCGCCCGGTTGACAATGGCACGGCCGCAGCCGGTGCAACGGTTCAACGCTGAGGGCACATCGGGCCAACGCGGTTGATCCTAGTGTCAAAAAATCGCGGCGGGCGCAGGACCGCCGCTTTTTTTTTTTTCGCGTCTGGCAGGAAGGTTGGCAAGCCCGCCTTACCGCACGATGGCGCCGACCCCCGCATCAGTGATCATTGCGGGCATGTCGTAGAGTTCACCAAAGCCAGCGATCGTACGCTTGGTCATCCGACCGTCGATCTCTGACTTGAAATCAAGCCCGTGACCCGTTGTGATCCGGTAATGCTCCAGCAGGCCGTGCAGCACCTCACCGACAATGGTCCCGCCGACGGGGCCCAGGATATCGCCACCGTTCGAGCCGGTCGCCTGGCGCACCGCCGCCGTCTGTGCCGACGCGGCATTGGCAGCGTAGACAACATCGCTTGCCGCCAGCTTGCCCACCTTCGGGATGCCATAGCGCTGGTTTGATGCCAGCACGATGCCCTGCTGCTTGGCCTCCTGCAGGATGTAGTACCACAGCGGCGTCTCATCCGTGCCGAGGATCCGGCGCGTGGCGGTATCGGCCGCCAGCACCTGCGAGCGCGGCAGTCCCATCCGGCGGGCAATGGCCTGCCCGGACGGCAGTGAGAAAATCGCACCACGGTTCATGTTGCGCGACGCCAGCGACGCGACATCGCCGGGCGGTGTGACGCCGCCAAGATCGAGCCGGAAGAGCGGTGCCGGCAACCGCGTGTCCAGCGGGCGGGATGACTGCATGACGCGCAGCGTTTCCCGCGTCATGGGGAAGAAATAGTGCCAGTCGATCATCAGGTCGCGCGTGATCGGCTTGAAGCCCATCATGTTGAGCACGCCAGAGCGCCCGAACAGCGGCACTTCCTTCAATCCACCGCTGAGATTGTAGAGGTTGCGCACCTGGCTGTGGCCGTACCGGAAGGCTGCAACGGAGAACTCCACCGGAATGTATGGCCCCTTGAACCCGCCCTTCTGGCGGTCCTGGAAGCCGTTGGGGAAATAGAACCGTCGGCCGTGGCGCGTGATCCGCTGGACCCGATCGAAGCCGATGATGCGCGGCAGATAATCCTCCAGAATGATGCGGTGGTAATAGTGGATGGTGTGGTCGCGTGCCGCCTCGAAGATGTCGTGCTGCACCTTGAAGAGCGCTGCCTGGTGCACAAGCCGCTGCTCGTCATCGCGTTCATTTTCCACCCGTGCCTCAAGCGCGCGGAGGTTAATGCCCCGCTCGGCCAGCAGCAGATCCACGATCCGGTTGTGGAACGCGATGAATGCGCCGTGGAGCTGTGAGATCACCACGTTCTCGTCGTTGCGCGGATCGCCGATCAGGGCGACATCCGCGTTCACCACGTACTTTTTGTAGCGGTCCGGGATGCGGGTCTTTGGCGCCGGTGCTGGATCGCGCGGGCGTGGTGCAGGCTGACGGGGCTGTGAATCGTAGCCGTCGTCTCCGCCGGAGAGAAGGTCGTTGATACGGTCGATGGCCTGTTGCTCGCTTTGAACGGCCGGTGCCGGCTGGGCCTGGCGCTGCGGTGCGGGCTCGCGCGTCGTCTGCCCGTCGGCCTGAGCGGAGGACTGACCGCTGCCGTTGTTCGACACCGTGGTGCGACGGAGCAGATCGTAGCGCCCTGGGGCGAGGCTGTTGCCGTACGCCAGGTAGGGGAGATTATAGAGGTGGGGTGTGCGCTCCGGCCCGCCACCGTAGACGCTGTCCAGGTCGAGCGTCGGCGTGCGTGCGTTCTCGGTCTCCTGCTCGTCGATGCGCTCATCGAGTGTTGAGACGGTGTCGAACGTGATGTCGTGGTCGATGAACTGGCCAAGAAACACGTAGCCGGCGGGCAGGTTGCTGTCGCGGCTCTCCGCGTCGCCCTTTTCGTGCATCGGCCCATTGATCGCGCCGAGGCTGCGCAGGTTTTCGATGCTGGCGTTCAGCGGGCGCATGACGTGGCGCCGGCCTTCTGCATCGGTGAAGCGCTCGTTGAGATCGAACAGCCGGCCGAAGCGGTTGGAGGGAGCCTCGGCAAGGGCGCCGGCCGTCTGCTCTGCGCTGGCGCTGGAGGCGTTCTTGTCGAGGTCGACCTTGTAGGCGTCACGCAGTGCACCCTGGCTGCCGTGGCCGAAGCCCTGGGCAAAAGCGGCGCCAGAGATCGTCGTGAGCAGTGTGGCGCTGAGTGCGGCAATGCAGAAGGTGGAAACCGCTCGGCAGCCGGTTGTGGCGGCGGTGCGGCGTTGAGCGGGGGTTGCGCAGTCGGCCTGTGATGGGCGGGCTGCGGTCGGCGAGGCATGGAGGGTCATGGGCACCCGTTCTCCTTACAATCGATAACGGACAGAACTCTGACGCTCCAATGGAACGACCAGACGACGGGCGTATGTCGTCCGGTGGGTCCCGGTCGCGTTTCATTGCTCGGCCCGAACGCCGCCCGCGGTTGGGCGTTGCCGACTATGTCGTACCGCCCCGTCCGCTTTTCCGGAACCCCAGAGCGTTAGAGCCTGCGGATCAGGCCACACCGATCCGCAGCAGGTCGTGGATGTGTATGATGCCTTGAGGCCGCCCTGCGGCATCCACCACGAAGAGTGATGTGATGCTCGACGTGTTGATCGTCTCAAGCGCCGCTGACGCCAGCAGGTCGGTCGGCACGGTCTTGGGGTTTTTCGTCATCACGTCGTCGACCGTTTTGTGCAG
>CAZGNQ010000272.1:0-2666 GCA_964527285.1 uncultured Hyphomicrobiales bacterium
GTAGCACCACTACGATTATGAGTTAGGGCCTGAGCGTGGTCCGCTCAGCATTGGTGCCGGAGACGATCGACGCCGTGGTGGCGCATAACACCATCTGTAAGAACCAGTCTGACGCGTCCGAGTAGTCGCCCTGGCTGATATCCGCACCAACGGCCTGGGTCGGGTAAGCGCCGAACGCGCCGAAGTAGTTGTCCACGATCCAGTTGTCGCCCGGATACATCAACGTGTAGCCGACGAGGTAGAACATGATGCCCGCAATAGAATAGAGGGCAATGTTCTTCGTGCACTGCATCGCGACGTTTTTGGAGCGGACCATGCCGGCTTCCAGCATGGCAAAGCCGGCGGCCATCCACATCACGAGAAAGCCGCCGATGAGGAACAACAGTGTGTTGAAGATGAAAGCATCACGACCACCGAACGCACCTTGTATTGCGTCGGATATCGCTTCTTCCCTGGCCTCGGCTTGCTCTTCCGGTGACTTTTCCTCTTCAGCTGCAGCTTTCGCTGCTTCCTCACCAATACCGGTAAGAGTCTCAGCTATCGTGCCAGAAAAATCTTGAGCACTCGCTGTATTCGAAGCCGTTGATAGTACGACAAATGCGACGGTTAGTAGTAGACTAACCGAAAGCAGTGTTGATTGTACCGTTTTCATATTTACCCCAACTCCTAAAGCGCGTCGACACCGCTTTCACCGGTGCGAATACGGATGGCCTGCTCGACCGGGAAGACAAAGATCTTGCCATCACCAATCTGCTCATTGCTGGCGACTTTCTGGATGCCATCGATCACCGCGCCGACCTGATCATCGTCGACGGTCACCTCAAGTTTCAGCTTCGGGAGAAACTGGACTGAGTATTCCGCACCGCGATAAATCTCGGTGTGGCCCTGTTGCCGGCCGTAACCCTTCACTTCGGTCACGGTCATGCCTTGAACGCCGACTTCCGACAGCGCCTCGCGGACTTCATCAAGCTTGAATGGCTTAATGACAGCCATGATCATCTTCATGTGCCTGTCTCCTTGCTGCACAACACCGCGTACCCCCCGCATGCCCGCGCCCCCCGCCGCGTGGCGGATGATCGGACGACGAACGGTGCACACCGCTGGCCCACGTGTCCCGGAGCGGGGCGAACCCGTCCGGCACTGGCTCACATCAAGTCAAGGACTGTGCCAAGCTGGATCAAAAGGCTGTAGAGCACTGAAACAGATGCGATATTTCAGTTTCACTGCGCCGTTGCACAGCGCGCGCAGCATATCGGATATGGCTAAAATTTAGGCAGCGCACTCTGCGTTGCGCAACAAATGGGCAGCCATGGCGATGGCTGATATCTGCTTGGGCTGGCGAGCCAGACCGTTACGCTCGTGTTCCGGTTCTAACGTTTGCCCCCTGCGGCATCACGCGCTTGAGCAAATGCCAGCCATGCCGGTGGAAATGCGAACCATGCAGGGCGTGAGAAAACGGCAGCAGTGCCGTTCGCCACAATGCCGCGGAACAACCACATCCGAGAAATCGAGCGAACCGGGGGGGGAAATACAAATTTCAAAACGGGAACACCAAGCTCACCCGGATGCCAGCACCCCAAGTACGAATGGCGCAAGGGCAAACAAAAACAGAAACACCATCCAATACCCGAGCACCTTGAGCACTGTGCGATAGATATGGGCGACGTCCTCGCCGAACTCACCCCGGCGCAGCCCCTCGAATATCTCAGCCGTCTTGGCGTGCGGCCGACCGCCGATCACGTTTCTCTTGTGATACTCGCTTTGCAGGGCCATGAGCCGGCGCCCACCCTCTGTCCGGCCGATGACGGAATGAAACCAGATGGCCAGCCCAACCAGCGGCAGGACAAGAACAGCGAGAAAAGTGAAGAGATAAGCCGTCTGGGCCGTTTCATTGGCCAGGAGCCAGGAGACATAGCTGCCCATTTTTGCCTCCGACGTCGCCAGCCTTGAAGAGCCGTTTGCCTACCTGACGGCGACCGCGCCACGTTATGGCCCGTCAAGGACCGAACAATGTGTTTCGGTCACCGGCTGATGCGCGCACCGATCCGAACCCGATTTGCCGTATAGTCGCCACCGTCGAAACTGGAATCAAAGTCCGTGTAGGCATAGCGCGCCAGAATGGCCAGTTCACGATTGATCAGGTAGGTCATCTCAACGCTGGCGTCGATCTGCTGATTGAATGTGTCGATCTGGTCGAAATCCTCGCGCGACCACGTCAGCAGCCCCGTGACCGTCCAGAAGCGGCGCAGATCGTGGTCAACGCGTAGGCCCACCTGATGCTGAAGGGCGCCCGCCACGCCGGATGTGCTCGTCGGATCAACGTCGCGGCTGGCGGTCACCTGCAGCGTGGTCAGCGCGCTCGGCTCCCAGGTGACATTGGCATCGTACACGAAGTGATTCAGGTCCTCCAGGCCCCGACCATCGGTCTCGAGCCTCGCGTATCCGAGTGTCGCCTCACCGCGCACCGTCGGGGTCAATTCACGCGTGGCGCCGGCACGCAGATCCAGCACGGTTGCGTCATGATCCTCGCCGTCCTCGAAGGCGGCGGCCGCGTAATCCCGCTGGCGCAACTGCGCGGTGAGGAAGAGCGATGCGGCCGGTGAGATCGTGTATGTGGGCCGGAGAATAACATCGCTCTGACGGTAATCGGCCTCAACCAGCGGCGC
>CAZGNQ010000272.1:2766-5223 GCA_964527285.1 uncultured Hyphomicrobiales bacterium
GCAGCCCCGGTGCCTTCGTCGAAGATGTCACCACCATCCTGGCGTCCGTCAAAGGCGTAGCGGCCTTCAAAGATGGCGCGCGTGGTGTCGAGGATATCCAGCAAGAAGCTGCCAACAGCATTGAACTCGCGTTCGTCTTCGCTGACCTCTTCGCCGTGCCACGATGCCAGCCCATCCGCCTCGACGCGGAGCGCATGGCGGTTCCAGTCGCTTTCGATCTCGACGCGCGGGCGCAATTCGATGGCCGTGTCGGCGGATTTCGGACGTGCGCTCTCGCGCACGTTGTCGGTCACTTCAACATTCTTCGTCAGGCTTGGACGGACGACAAAGCGGCCGGCCCGGATGCCAAGCGGTTCGAACGGCGTGTCGACATTGCGCCCACCGTTGCGGGCATCGCGCGCCGAAATCCGCTCAACGACGGTGCCCCGCGGCCGCGCCGCACCGCCCGTCGCAACATCGCCCGCGCCGAGATCATCGCCCACGCCATCGTCCTGGCCCGCATCACCGGACCGCAGCGCCCGCAAACGTGCCCGATCGGCCCGCAAGCGCCGGTCGAGTGCGCGCAGTGTGCCCGTGCCAGGGCTGGTGGTCTGCGCGAGCGCACCGTCACGGGCGGCATCCACAAACGGGTCGTCCAAAGCGGAGCCCGTGCCGAAGCCGCCGCGCTCCGGCACAATGCCGTTGGCGGTGATGGCGCCGAGAAAACCGTTGGGCGAGGCTGGATCGCCGAGCGGCACAACGCCCTCGCCAGACAGATCGCCATCCTGTGGCCCGGCCGCCCGCTCAATGGCGGCGAGATCGCCGTCGAGGGGTGCGCGGAACACCACGTCGCTCTCCGGCCGACCAAAACCTTCGCGTGGGCCTAACCCCTGCGGCTGAAGCCCCTGTTGCCCGTTCGTCTGATCCCCCTGCCCCGCGTTAAGCGAGCCAGCGCCTGGGCCGGCAGTGCCGGTACCGCTGGCCCCGCCTGGCGGTCCGGCCGTCTGCGCGCCGATCTGGTCGGCGCGTTGGTCGATCAGGGGCCGCGGTGTTGCCGTTGCCGGTCGGCCGATCTCAGCGCGCGGCAGGTCCGGCGAGCCGCTCAGTCCGCCAGGAATGGGCGCATTCTGACCCTGGCCGCGGTCAGCGCCGCCGATCGTGGGTTGCGCTGCACCCAGCGGGTTCGTCGCGGGCCGCCTGGCGGGCTCCGGGTCAGCCATATCGGGCTCAAAAAGGTCACGCGATGGCAACGGACCGCCGGACCCGTCGCCTGGTGTGCCCAGCGCACGACCACCGGGGGCGCCGGTCCGCGCACGGCCGGTGTCATCAATGGGAGGAAAATCCGGATTGGCCAGCGGATCCTGAATTGCAGCGCCGCTGTCAAACAGGCTGTCGCGGAAAATGGTTGTGGCGTTGTCCCCGCCGGCCCCTTGTGCGTGCAGCGTCAACGCTGCGCCAAAAACCCATGGCAGAGCAAGGGCCGCGGTGGCGGTCATGCGCGCAATGGCGGTTGGTGCAAATCGGTTCCGTCCGCCCGGTGCAACGGTCTGCCATTGCAAGGTGCGGCTTGAGCGTCGCTGCGCGAGCATTGGCGAGGTGCCTTTGAGCGGTGTGTTCCAGGTGAACAGGGAAGATTCGTAAACTCTTTCACACGCACGCAACGCCACACCACGGGACGACACTACGGCTGCGCCGGTTAATGAATTGTTTTCAATTGGCGCTTTCGGGAGCAGTTGCTGGGCCGGGCTGGCCCTCGGGCCGCCCACAGGTTGTTCGCCGCCCCACCCGACGCCCTCTTCCCCAAGGGCGAGGCGCGTGGTTCACGATTGTGGACGCGTGGCACGCGGCGACAGACACTGCCCGCGCCCTGGCCGGGCCTCGGTGCCCGCCGACACACGCCTGCCAACGCACCGTCAGACAGGAAAACCGTCGCATGACAGTGGATGTTCTTGGCTCCGCCCGTCGCACGCTTGAAACCGAGGCTTCAGGCCTCAGCGAACTCATGGCTGCGCTCGACAACGGCCTGCGCCAGCCGTTCGTGACGTGCGTGGAATTGATCCGTGAGGCTTCGGGCCGCGTAATCGTGACCGGCATGGGCAAGAGCGGCCACGTTGGCCATAAAATGACGGCCACGCTCGCCTCGACGGGAACCCCGGCCTATTTTGTCCATCCGGGCGAGGCGGGGCATGGCGACCTGGGCATGATCACGTTCCAGGATGTCATCATCGCCATGTCTTGGTCGGGCGAGACGGCGGAGCTGACGGCGATCATCAACTATGCCAAGCGCTTTTCGGTGCCGCTGGTCGCCATCACGTCGCGCGCAACCTCAACGCTCGGCAAAGCGGCGGATGTCTGCCTCGCCCTACCGCGTGCCGGAGAGGCCTGCCCGCACGGCCTTGCGCCGACCTCCTCGACCCTCATGCAACTGGCACTGGGGGACTGCCTCGCGATCGCGCTCCTGGAGAGCCGGGGCTTCAC
>CAZGNQ010000273.1:0-5215 GCA_964527285.1 uncultured Hyphomicrobiales bacterium
CCGGCACGATGAGCCCCTACCAGCACGGCGAGGTGTTCGTCACCGATGACGGCGCGGAGACGGACCTGGACCTTGGCCACTATGAGCGCTTCACCGGGCGCCCGTGCACGCAGGCCGACAACGTCACCACCGGGCGTATCTACTCCGACATTCTCGCAAAGGAGCGCCGCGGTGACTTCCTGGGCGCGACCGTCCAGGTGATCCCGCACGTGACCGACGCCATTAAGGCGTTCGTCGTCACTGGCAACGAGGACGTTGATTTTGTGCTGTGCGAGATTGGCGGCACTGTCGGCGACATTGAGGGCCTGCCGTTCTTTGAGGCGATCCGCCAACTGGGCAATGAGCTGCCGCGCGGCGAGAGCGTGTTCATCCACCTGACGCTGGTGCCCTTCATCGCCAGCGCGGGCGAGCTCAAAACCAAGCCCACGCAGCACTCCGTGAAGGAATTACGCTCCATCGGCATCCAGCCGGACATTGTGCTGTGCCGGTGCGATCGCCCCATCCCGGCCGAAGAGCGCCGCAAGATCGCGCTGTTCTGCAATGTGCGCCCCGGCGCGGTCATCCAGGCGCTCGATGCCCGCAGCATCTACCACGTGCCGCTCGCCTATCATGGGGAGGGGCTCGACCGCGAAGTGCTGGCCGCATTCGGCATCGATGGGGCGCCGCCGCCGGACCTGAAGCGCTGGGAGGGCATATCCCAGGCCATCGATCAGCCCGATGGCGAGGTCACGATTGCGATCGTCGGCAAATACACAAGCCTGCTCGATGCCTATAAGTCACTCAACGAGGCATTGGCCCACGGCGGCATTGCAAACCGGGTGCGGGTCAAAACGGAATGGATCGAATCTGAGATTTTCGAGCGCGAAGACCCCGCGCCCTATCTTGAAAATGTGCACGGTATTCTCGTGCCCGGCGGCTTCGGCGAGCGCGGCGCTGAGGGCAAGATCCAGGCGGCCCGTTTTGCCCGGGAGCGGCGCCTGCCCTATTTCGGCATCTGCTACGGCATGCAGATGGCGTGCATCGAGGCAGCGCGCAATCTGGCCGGGATCGCGGGCGCCAGCTCATCTGAATTGGGCGAGACCGACGAGCCTGTCGTCGGCGTGATGACCGAATGGGCGCGCGGCGATGCCATTGAGCAGCGCGCGGCGGGCGGCGATCTGGGCGGCACCATGCGGCTCGGCGCCTATGATGCAAAACTCGCCGGCAATTCCAGGATCGCCTCGATCTACGGGGCAACGGCCATCTCCGAGCGCCACCGCCACCGCTATGAGGTGAACCCGAACTATCGCGAGCGGCTGGAGGCGGCCGGCCTGCAATTCACCGGCATGTCGCCCGATGGCCTGCTTCCTGAGACGGTGGAATATCCCGGCCACCCCTGGTTCATCGGCGTGCAATTTCACCCGGAACTCAAGAGCCGCCCGTTCGAGCCGCACCCGCTGTTCGCGAGCTTCATCGAAGCCGCGGTGACCCAGAGCCGGTTGGTGTGACGATGGATGAAGGCATCCACGATGTGGCGGCGGGTAAGCTCGCGACCGTTGTGACTTATCTTGAGATGCACGCGGGCCCGGAGCTGCGGCCGGTGCCGCACGATGCCGGCGTTGAGATCGTGCACGTGGACACACCCACCCTCGATGCCTACCGCACCCTGCACCGCGCCGTGGGCGGCTTGCCGTGGCTCTGGTGGTATCGGCTGTCGCTCAACGACGACGCACTTGCCGCCATCATCCAAGCGCCCAGCGTTGAGGTGCACGAGGTGCGCCGCGCCGGCGCGGCCATCGGGTTCTTTGAACTGGATTTCCGCCAGTCCGGCGCGTGCGAGCTTGCCTATTTCGGGCTGGTGCCGGACGCTGTTGGCGGAGGTGATGGACGGCGCATGATGAACGCGCTTCTGGCGCGCGTGTGGCGGCACCCCTCCCACCGGATCAGTCGGCTGTGGGTGCACACCTGCACGCTGGACCATCCCGCTGCCCTGGCGTTCTACATCCGCTCAGGCTTCACGCCCTACAAGCGCGCGGTGGAGATCTGCGATGATCCGCGCGTGAGCGGCGGGCTGCCCCGTCATGCCGCCCCGCACGTGCCCGTGCTCTGACCCGAGGACTGCCCGATCGAGGTGCTGCGCCATGGCGGTACGGGTTCGCGTGCCGTCGAAAACGTGCTCCCTAATCTATCCTCGCCGAATGCGGGCGACGACGGCTTGGCGGTCGGGCGTTTGGCCGCCGCGCCGGTGGGCGCCATGACCATCGCGATGTTGCCGTAGTGGTAGACGTCCTGCTTGGGATCAGACGCTGCCTCTGCGATCCCGTAGGCCAGCGCACCAACAGCCACCCCGATCAATCCAGCGCCCGCGCCTGACGACACCATGGATGCCCGTTCCGACCGGCTCTTGTTGAACACGGCATACGTCTGGTGCTGCTGCTGGAAACCCTCATGCGCGCAACTCACCGACAATGGGCTTGAGGCCTCGCGGTAGAGTGGTACGCGGACTTTTGCCGGCGTCGTCACATCCGCCTCGAACCCGCTGGCTTCCAATCGGCACGCGGCGCCGGACATCTCGTTGCCCTTCGTCACGCCGCCGGATGAGGTGACCTGCCCGGCGTACGTGCGCACCACGACCATCTGTTCGCCGGCGAACGTGGGGACTTCTTCGCCCGCTGCGCGCCGACCGGCATAAACGTCGCTGCCGACGGCGCCCGGCAGTTTCGAGGCCACGGGCGTCACGCCGTTGATGGGCAATTGGGAGGCGCAGCCGGCGAGAAGGCCGACGAGAGCGAGGGCAATGAAACGCGCAGTCATGGCATGGCTCCGGAACGATGTTCTCTGACCCGTTTTCCGGATGGGCTCACAATGCACAAGACGGCATCTGGCTAAGCGTCGGACTTCGTTGCCATCTGTCGCTTATTGATCCGCTTGCGCAGCCGTTGGGCGTCGACAACCCGCAGCGGCCGACACCCCGCAGCGGCCGCCGGCGCCACGCACGTGCGGCTCACTTGACCAGGATCAAGACGACCGGCTTGACTGGCTTTAGGGTCACTCCCGGGCGATCATGGCGCATCGCCAGCGGGCAACCGGCAACGGGGAGGTCATATGCAAGATCAAGTGACAGGCCGAGGTCATCGTTCTGACCGTCAACGGGGCTGCGGGGCTGCCACAGTCGCGGCCGTGCTCGCTGGGCTGATCTGTGCACCGGCATGGGCCAGCGATGAGACGACCCCGGTGGCGGAGCGATCACCGCTTGCTGAGCGCGGGTTGGCCATCGCGCGCGACGCCTGCGCCCGGTGCCACATCCTGGGCGATGGCTCTGACAATCAGACCGTGCCGGCCGGCATTCCGAGCCTGCGCGCGATCGCGAATGCGCCAAAACAGACGGCGGACACGATCCGAGGGTCGCTGCTGGTGCCGCACTATCCCATGCCCGACACGAACCTGACGCCTGACATGATCCGCGCCGTGATCACCTACATGGATACATTGCGCGAGGCGGGCGCCGAGCCGCTGATTGACCGTGACCAACCCACCGACGGGTTGCCGCCGAAACCGCCCGCGCCGACCTGATGGTGATCGCCTTCAGCCCGTTGTGTCGGCAATTTGCGGCACTGAAGGCCTAAACCCCGTGGCGTGCTGCCCTGTTCAGTGCCATGACATGGCCGGGGCGGCGGTGACCAAGGGTGAGGACGCCGGTGGGTTCTCCTCTTTGTCGGGGCCCCGAGGGTGTTGCGTGCAGCGGAGGCTCAGGTGTCGGAACGGCGGCGGTATCAGGCGGGCACGGTCCACTATCTGGATTTCGATGCCTTCGAGCCGGTCGAGCCGGAAATGGTCAAGTCGCGACCCGTGGTGGTCGTCTCACCGCGCAATCGGCGCGAGGACGAGCTTGTCATTGTTGTTCCGATCAGCTCCTCGCCACCCAATAGCTTCAAGAAATTCACGGTGCGCCTGCGCCACAAAGATCTGGACGACGACAGCTGGGCCAAGTGCGATATGCCCACGACGGTGAGCGTGCATCGCCTGCGCCCCATGCGCCAACCACGCTACCCTGGCCAGAACGCGCCGATCCCGAACGTGCAGATCTCAGGCTCGCAATTGCGTCAGGTGCGCGAGGCGCTCATTCGCTCGGTGGGTGCCATGGAGGTGCTCGATCGACTGCGTGAGGAGCGCAACCGCAAGGGGGGCGCCAAGTCGGGCGGCGGTGGCAAGTCCGGCACCGGTGCCAAGGCCGACGGCGGCAACGGCCATTCGGGCAAGGGCAAAACGTCCACGGGAAAGGGCGCGTCGAAGGCTGGCGTTGCGCGTGCCTCCAAGAACCGCAACGGACGCCCGCGCCCCCGCCGTTGAGTATGTGCCGTTGAGCATGTGATGGGAGCGCGGATGTTTGCGGCATCGCCGTGTTGCGCCCGTTCAAGCGTCCATCGCCAGCAGCAGATCCCGCCAAGGGGAGTAAAAATGACAGCAACCAACGCGCACGTGACCATCGGAACCGGCCCGGCAACGCCCGTAACCTTTGCCAACGATCGCCCGATCGCCCTTTTCGCCGGCCCCTGTCAGCTTGAAAGCCGCGAGCACGCCCTCATGATGGCGAGCGCGCTCAAGTCGGCCAGCGAACGCCTTGGCATCGGCGTCGTCTTCAAGACGTCGTTTGACAAGGCCAACCGCACGAGCCTGTCATCGAAGCGCGGGCTGGGGCTGGATGCGGCGCTGCCGATCTTTGATGAGATCCGCGAGACCCTGGGTCTGCCGGTGGTCACCGACGTTCATGAGCCGCACCAATGCGCGCCCGTGGCAGAGGTGGTGGACGTGCTGCAGATCCCGGCACTGCTCTGTCGCCAGACGGACCTGCTGGTGGCCGCCGCGCGGGCCGGCAAGCCTGTGAAGATCAAGAAGGGTCAATTCCTTGCACCTTGGGATATGGCGAACGTCGTTGCCAAGGTGGCCGACAGTGGCAATCCGAACGTGTTGGTGACGGAACGTGGCACCAGTTTTGGCTACAACACATTGGTCGTCGACATGCGGGCCCTGCCGCAGATGGCGGCCATCGGCTGCCCGGTGATCATGGATGCGACCCACGCCGTGCAGCAGCCCGGTGGCCTGGGGAGTGCCACGGGCGGGGATCGGCGCTTCGTGCCGCCGCTCGCGCGCGCCGCGGTGGCCGTGGGTCTGGCCGGCGTCTTCCTTGAGGTGGATGACGTCCCGCGCCAGCGCGGCCTTTGGTCCGACCACGACC